>JAFCZD010000639.1 GCA_019314525.1 Deltaproteobacteria bacterium | reverse complement strand
TGAAGCACCAAAAGAAGCGGCGAGCACCGAGGGGCCAACGGTGCTCGTGCCACGGTCAAACACAAAATTAGGGGTGCGGGTGGCGTTGGCCAGCTCACTCATCACCTCATAGGCAGCCGCGCCAGAGACCTGACCAAAGAACCCGTCAGTGCCCCCTCCAGGCTTGAGCCAACCATCGTTTTTGGCCAGCGCCAGATAATCGGTGACGACAAAGGGCACCATGGGGTTGAGGCCCGCCGAGCGATCGAAAGCCTTGTAGTATTCCAGTGAGTTGAGCCCAGCGTTGACCACGGTGTTGAGGAACGCTGATTTGTCGGAAAAGAGCGTCATGTCACTGTCCATGCGCTCGATATAGGCTCGCGCGCCCGAGAGCAGCTGCACGTTCATCAACGCCGCGCGTGAAAGCTGAGCCTTAAAGATCACGTCCTTATTGAAGATCGCCATAGCCTGCACGATCTCGTGTCCCAGAGAGTCGACCCTCTCATAGGCCTTGTGCAGCTTCGTCCGTTCGGCCTTGACCCCGGTCATCCACAGATCGGCGATGGGCTCCATCACCTCGAACTGGCAGTAGTACTCTATGCTGCTGCAATAGGTGGCCGCTGTCTTGATGCAGCTCACCAATGAGGCCAACGTATCTATTGCTGCCCCCATCAGCGCCACCACGTAGCCCACATAGCTCACGTAGCTCTGAACCATCATCGCCGTGTTGTAATGGGCGACCTGTGCGCGGTTCAGAAAGGCGATATAGTTGAACGTACGCGCCTCCGCGGCCGCGAGGCTATACGCAGCGGAGTCCGCCGTGTTCTGCATCTTGATGCGTTTGTGCACGGCTCGGCCGATATTCATCGTGGAGATCACACCCAAGCACATGATGAAGATCCCAATGGCCGCCAGGGGCATCGCCTGCCCGCGCTCACTTCGTAACACTCGCTGTTGGCGGGCGCTCGAAGCGCCCCTGCCACTAGGAGAACCACTACGCGTCATTGCTGCACGCTGGAGCGGTAGGGGTTAGACTGCATGCGCATCGTATAGGTGGCGTAGATGGGCAGCATATAGACTCCCCCTGACGCCGCCTTCGTCGCCACCTTCAGATCTTGCGACTGAATCTTACTGAGAAGCCCAGTCGAAGGCGTGTTTTGCTCTCCCGTATAGTCTGCCACATTGGCGAAACCTGTGGCGCCAGGCGCAGTCTGCGGGTTCCACACCGCACCATAGAGTTCGCGCCCTGCCTGCCCGGCAAGCCACGCGCTGTGGATCACCCAATTGGCGAAGGGGATACGCATCATATACATGTAGCGAATGCGGATCGTCAGCCGTGACGCGTCCACATCGAAGTTATCGAAATCCACTTCATTACGGTTATTGGAAAAGTGCCCTCCAGGGCTGCCCAGGAGGTTACCAATATTACCAAGGCTCAAGTTGCCGAGGCTAGCGAGGGCTCCGAGATGGGGGTTGAGGATGTCCACACGCACCGTGCGATCATCACCGCCGAGCAGCTTGCCAAGGCCCGAGGTTAGGGCCCCCTCGGCGAACTGTCGCCCTGCCTCGGTCACATCGTTGATATTCTCAGAGAGAGCATTTTTGACCTTGCCCCCCACGTTGGTGCCAAGGACCTTCGCATCGGGAATTTGAGAGATCAGATCCTTCGCTCCGCCCTCTATCAACGCCACTCCTTGGGCCAAGTTACGGTTGATCTGGTAGAGCAGCGCTTTCTGCATGATGCGCTGAAGCGTCGCCATGGGGCTCATGCCCGCCTCTGCCAACCCATCGTGGGTGGGCAAAAGCGCGATAATGGCTGCGTTCTCCATGACTCTTTTGTCGGCGTTCCACACGATGCCAGCGCGCGCCGAGTTGAAGGCTGCGTACTCGGTCATGATCCTCGCGTGCTGGACCATCACCAACTGCAAGATGCCAAGGATCACGAAGGTCATAAGGGGGATCACGATGGCAGACTCCACCACCGCCTGCCCTGACTCATCCTGGCGGAGCCGACGCCACGACCAGCGCATCAACGCCTGCGAGAGCCTCCCACAGCGTTGCTCGCAATCTCTAGAATTCTGTTGCGACATTTTCTAATGATTCCCAGCACTATAGACTTGCAGACGGCGTGCCGCCCCATCCTTTACATGGACATCTGGAATCATCCCATGAATTCATAGGTTTGGAAAATCCCCCAGGAATGTGAGCGTCTTCTTTGGGGACACTTGACCCCAGGGATTGGGCCCCAACACCCCGCTTCGCTCGCTTGAAGACTCAGCGGCTACAGGTATTTGGGGGCAAGCAATAGCCTTCACCGCCCAGAGTCTGCACACACACCATCTCACCGCTGCATGCATCAGTGCAGGGTGAGCCAGCGCAGACGTGCAATGTCTCCCCACTGCACTCGATGGCCAAACATATGCCACTTTCGCATTCTGAGGCGCCCTCGATGGTGCCTGTGCAGCTCTCACCGGGCTCACCGTCGTTACCGCCGCATGCAACAAAGAAGACAAAGAGCAAAGCCATGAAGGTCTTGTGCATCATGCCATGCTTATAGCATCAAGGCAGACGACGAGGGAGTGACGAGGGATCGGAGGGGGTTCGGAGGGGTGAAAAGTAGGCTCTACTTGAGGTAAATCTCAGAGGCCTTGAAGGCCTTCTGCTTCTTGTCCACGCCAGAGACACGGATGATGAGCTTGCTCTTTTTCGGGTAGTAGCAAGCGCCCAAATTGTTCTGGGTCATCTTATGCTTGAGGTCGATGCCGCGCCCCTTCTTCTTGAGAACGGGAGCAAAACGATAGGTCTTGCCGCGAGCGAGCAGCTTGAAGTGCTTGTCTTTGGCTTTGGCGGCCTTGAGCACCTTGCCCACGAGCACGCAATGAGGAAATTTTGCGTCATTGATGCCCTTAACTTGCACCATCACCATATCAGGCAACATCTTCTTCAGCTTGAGCTTCGCGCGCAGCGAGGAGCTACCATCCGAATCCTTGACAGCAAGGGCGTCGCCGCCTCCAGCGAAAGGGTCGTCGGCTTGAGCCTGCCCCGTTGCAAAAAATGGCAGCAGCAACGCAGCCATGACGATCATCCTTCTCATCGTGATTTCTCCTTCTTTGCCTTGATTGGCGCTGGTTTCTCACAGGTGATGCGACCGTATTTGAAGACCTTGATCGTGCTCTCGTCGATGTCACCCAACACCCAAACTTTGCAGCCCACCACCCGCTCAAGACGCGCAGTCATGCCCTTCTTGGCGGCAATGCGCAGGGTGCGCTCATTCTGCACCAAAGAAAGCACAGCCCCGCGACGAGCCAAGCGCCCGACTTGGGGTTGCTTCCCATTCAAGCTCATCAGCTCATAGCGCGTCACGCTGAAGCGAGAGAGCTTGGCAGGGTCTTTGGTCGCGCTGGCGATGCCA
>JAFCZD010000638.1 GCA_019314525.1 Deltaproteobacteria bacterium | reverse complement strand
GCAGACAACACCTGGGGCAGCTGCACGCCCAACGTCGCCGTGGGCGCCCAGCTTGAAAACTGCAGCGTCGCTGGTGACGAAGATTGCGATGGCGCAGCCGATGGCGCCGACACCGACTGCTGCGTCAATGGCACGACCCAAACATGTGACGCGGGCAACGCCTTCTGCATGGGCACTGAGACCTGCGCCAACAATATCTGGGGCAACTGCACGCTGCTCACCCCCGCCGAGACCACCCCAGACAACGACTGCGATGGCGTCGACAACGATTGTAATGGCATCGCCGACGATGGCACCTTCCTCAAAGGCCCAACGCTGCTGGTGGAGTACTTGCCCGCCAGCGTCACCCAGCGCTTGATCGGCCACAATGGTGAAGCGTTTCTCTATGGCCGCATCGGCAACGGCAGTGTGAATGACAGGGACATTGGCCGCTGGGTGATCTGGGATGCTTGGCCTGTTGCCCCTGCACCTGCGAAAATGCTCGCCGTGGGCGACCGCCTTGAGGTGCTGCTCAACAAGCTCACCAACAGCGGCACTTATTTCAGCGCCAACGACCTTCTCAACGCCTCGGCGATGATGATCAGCACGCCCAACTTCCCCAACAGCAGCTGTTCAGGCGATAAGGGCTGCTTCATCGTCTTCGTGGGCTCCACGGCGAAGATGGTCAACCTCACCACGGGTGCCACCTCGACCCTCAACTTGAGCGCCTTCCCTTGGGGAGACCCCCCAGCGACTACGCCGCCTACCTCTGTGAAGGCCGCCACCAGCTTCCCCGAAAACTCCTTCAAAGTAGCCGATGGAAGCGACACCGACCCCGTGGTGCTGCTCATCGACGGCAACCGCTGCTGGTTCTGGTCGCCCAACGGCAACCCGTTGACAGAGACCACCACCACCAATTGCTTCTGTCACGTCTCAGGCGTCGACCAAAACTGCCCCTCGGAGGCCACCCTCAAAAGCCTCGACGCCATCACCTATTTCAGAGGTGGCGACGACACGGATAATATCGGCCTGGCTCAAGGTGCCTACCACTACAGCAGCGAGATGCTTGAAGCCACCACGACGTGGGCCATCAGCTACAAATGGAACGAGCCCCTGCCCATCTCCGCCTATGCCTGCGACCACCCGCCTCGCTAGAGAGCCGCACCCAAAGGGAAGACACATGTATCGCAAGTCTCTGCTTACACCCTTCGCTATCCTGCCCTTTGCTCTCGTCGCCATGCTTGGGTGCTCTGAGAGCAGCACACCCACCCCTGATGGAGGCTCAGACAGCAGTGGTCAAGCCTGCACGCCTGAAGCCTATCGCGAATGCACCAGCAGCTTACCAGGCGTCTGCGCCCCAGGCGGGCAACGTTGCCTCGCCTCAGGCTCGTGGAGCCCTTGCGAGCCCACGATCTTGCCAGGCACACAATCGGAGAGCTGCACCAACCAGGCCGATGACGACTGCGACGGCTTCACCGACGAAGCTGACATGGATTGTGTGGCCTGCACGGTGGACGACGCCCGCGACTGCACGGCCATCGCTCCAGGAATTTGCGCCGAGGGGCAGCAGGTCTGCAGTTCAGAGCACACCTGGGGCGTCTGCGGGCCAAAGATTCGCCCAGGCTCAGTTCAAGAAAATTGCGCCAATAACCTCGATGACGATTGCGACGGCAAGACCGATGCCGACGACAGCGACTGCGAAGCCTGTACACCAGACCTCACGCGCGACTGTAACTCTGGGCATCCAGGCGTCTGCGCTGAAGGAACACAGACCTGCGGCGCCAACAAACTCTGGGGCGCCTGCGCTGCCACCGTGGAGCCTGCAGAGCGCACTGAAGATTGCACCAACCACCAAGACGACGACTGTGATGGCTTCACCGACGCCACCGATACGGACTGCTGCGAAGACGGCGCCACCCAGGAGTGCGACGCGAGCAACGCCTTCTGCATAGGTGAGCAAACCTGTGCCAACAACACCTGGGGCAGCTGCGTGCTCAAAATCTCCTCTGAGGAAGACCCCGACAAGGGCTGCGATGGCGTCGATGACGACTGCGATGGCGTGGCAGATAATGGCGCCACGTTCAAAGGCCCCACGCTGCTGGTAGAGTACCTCCCCGCCAGCGTCACCAAGCGTCTCATCGGCCATGATGGCGAGACCTTCCTTTACGGGCGCATCGGCAGCGCAGGCCGCTGGGCGATCTGGGACGCATGGACCGTTGACCCTATACCCGCGAGAATGCTCGACATCGGTGAAAACCTTGAGGTGCTGCTCAATAAACTCACCACCAGCGGCACCTACTTCACCACCAGCGACCTCTCCAACGCCTCAGCGCTGATGATCGGGGTGCCAGATTTTCCCGACAGCAGCTGCTCGGGTGAAGGCTGCCTGATGGTGATCGTGGGCTCTAGGGTGAAGATGGTGAACCTCGGTACGGGCGCCACCAAGACCATCGACCTGAGCGCCTTCCCCTGGGGAGACCCACCGGCGACCACGCCACCGACCTCTTTGAGCGCCGCCACGAGCTTCCCAAAAAACTCGTTCATCGCAGCCGATGGAAGCGACACCGACCCCGTGGTGCTGCTCATCGATGGCAACCGTTGCTGGTTCTGGTCGCCCAACGGCAACCCGCTCACAGAGACCACCACCACCAATTGCTTCTGCCACGCATCTGGCAGTGACCAGAGCTGCCCAGCGAACGACGTGCTCGAAAACCTCGACGCCATCTCGTATTTCAGGGGTGGAGACGGCAGCCATAATGTTGGCCTCTCCCAAGGGCAGATGCACTACGCCAGCCCCATGCTGGAGGCCACCTCAGAATGGGCCATCAGCTACGCGTGGGGCGAGATCCCCATCTCTGCCTACGCGTGTGACCACACGCCCCGCTAGGCCAAATGCAAACGACCTTTCCCAAGCGACACCGAACGTGTTGGCTCTGCCTCTTTGTGGCGATCAGCCTTGTGGTGGCGGGCTGCGCACGTGTGGGGTTTGACCCAGCAACCGACGCTGGGCAGCACGATGCGATCACGCAACACGATATGACCACGCAACACGATATGACCACGCAACACGATATGACCACGCAACACGATATGACCACGCAACATGATGCGACCGTCGACACAGGGCTCGTCGACACAGGGCTCGTCGACACAGGGCTCGTCGACACAGGGCTCGTCGACACAGGGCTCGTCGACACAGGGTCCGTCGACACAGGGCTCGTCGACACAGGGTCCGTCGACGCGATGATCGACGCACTCCCGACGCGCCAGAGCTCCCACTCACCAACGTTTGGCAGAGGACGCCAGGTGGCACCTCCAACGAGTCCGCGACGGACGTGGCAGTGGATGCCAGCGGCAACGTCTACGTCACTGGGTACTTCGCTGGTACCGCCAACCTAGGCGGAGGCGACGTCACCGCTACTGGCAGCTCCGACGTCTTCATCACCAGCTTCACCTCCGCCGGGGGTCATCGTTGGCAGAAGGCCCTGGGTGGCACATCCTCCTCCGCTGGGCTCAGTGTAGCGGTAGATGGCAACGGGGACGTTTATGTTGTGGGGAACTACCAAGGCGCGGCGAACTTCGGAGGCGGCGACGTCACCGCCCTAGGCAGCTCCGACATCTTCGTCACCAGCTTCACAGCCGCTGGGGCGCATCGCTGGCAGAAGTCTTTGGGAGGCACCTCACTCGACTATTGTGACAGCGTAGCAGTGAGCGGGAGCGGCAACGTGTACCTCGTGGGCGACTTCATGGAGACGGCTGACCTGGGCGGA
>JAFCZD010000637.1 GCA_019314525.1 Deltaproteobacteria bacterium | reverse complement strand
AGCTTGCTCGCTTTCCCTTTGAGGTGCATAAAGCGCGGCACGTCGCCGAGCGCCTGGCTGCTCAGCTATCCAACGGGCGGGGCTGAACCACACAGCAGTGCTGCTCGTCGGAAGACCCGAGCGGGCCAACATCAGGCTCGGCTACTCGCATCCAGCGCGGCGGAAGCAGGCGGCCTGACCCACCATGGCAACCTTCCACGGCGCTCGCGTTCTTTCTGGCGCGGCATCGTCGGCACCCTCGCGCCAGGCGAGGGTGAGCTGCTCATGATGTGTTGATTAGACCGACAAGTCAGCTCGCGCTATCGTTCAAGCCATGAGCAAAGCACCCATCACCACGAGCCTCTGGATGGAAGACCTCGTGCGCGACTACCCGCGCGCCACCGCGTTTCTCCGCAAACACGGCGTCGTCTGCATTCAATGCGGTGAACCTGTGTGGGGCACCCTTGGAGAGGTCATCGCCGAAAAGGGCCTTGACCCTGAAGTGCTGATACCGGAGTTGGTGGTGTTCTTGGAGGGGTGAAAGCGCGCATCATACACGCTCCCATCCCATCTGCTCAGGCGAACAAAAGTCTAGGTCTCACCAAGCTGGAAAAAACCATGGGACGCGTACCAGTCTTTGGGCCAATCGTCCGCCTTGGCCATCAAACACAACGCATCGATGCCGCTGGCTGCGGCGTGGGATATCGCCCAGGCCAAGAGTTCGTTGCCAAACCCTTTCTGCTGGTGGTGGGGCACCACATCAACATCCTGCAAACGAGCGACGGCAAGGTCGCCGAGTGCGAAGGGGACGAAACCAATCTCTCCGACAGGTTCGCTGCCATGTCTAGCCAGCCACCACTGTCCATCCAAACGCTCGCACTTGCGCCGGATGTCGTCCACAAAACGGGCCACGGTTTCGGCATCGACAAGACCAAATGCACGCTCCACAGAGCACCTCAGAGCATGCATGGCAGCCCAATCACTCTCCGACTTCACGCACCTCATCTCGAGTCGCGAACCCTTGGCCGGTGGCCATGGCGGGCGAAGCGCCTTCCACATCGTCCATTCAGCGGTGGCAACATTCAGTGGTTTGGTGGACTCCACGGCTTGAATCGCCGCTTCCGTTCGAAGGACAAAGGCGTGGAGTTGATCGTGGGAGATCATCGGGCATGGGGAGAGGGAGCCTCTAACGGCTGTTCACCTGGATGGTGCGGTCGGCGGGCAAGGCTTTTGGCCTGGGCTCCACGGAGATACCAGTAACCTGTTGCAGGGCGTTGGTCTGAACGGCGGTCACCACGAACTCCTTGATAGTGGGCTTCAAGACTGTCTTCTTCCTCGCGTTCTGCTGGCTCTTAATGTAGTTCCCAATGGTATTCGGCGGCCCAATGGCGGCCACCCTCGTGACGGCCGCGGTCTCGCGGGCAGCGGTGTTGAGCAGGGAATCTCCCATGCTTAACAAGCCTTTCGCGTTGAATTTACCGAAATAGGAGAGCGTACCACCGCCGTGGTAAGTGACCTGGGTGATGGTGGTGGTGCCCGTCCGGAGCTTATTGCCACGCTGTGGCGTAATCTTTTTGGGTACTTGGAGCGCTTTCTCCCCGCCCGCAGCGACATGCACCGCATGCATCACCCGCTTGTGATACTTGCTCCCTTGGGGCGTCTTGTACTGTTGCTTCGCGCTGAAATTCACGCCGTCCGCGTGCGCTGCACCGCTCGACAACATGAGACCCGCAGAGAATCCCAGGAGGGTACACAACTTCAGAGAGTTCATTGGCCACCTCATTTCGGCGGAACGTACTGCAGGCACCATGCCAACCCTTCGGATCGCCCACGCATCTGAAATGCTTTGCGTTTACATACTTTACATCCAAGAGCAGCCGTTCGAGCACCCAACGGGGTGGCGGATCAAGGCGCCACGCTCGCATTAACTTTGTCACCTCTTCCACTCGTGATGCGCATCAGCCCATGATCGTGCCTATTCATTCCACAAGGACAGCAAACCATGAACGGAACACTCAAGGTTCTGGCGCTGATGATCATGATGGGTCTCGCCAGCTGCAGCGACAGCTCCTTGATACCATGCAGAGCGACAGCGGGGATGCCTCCGTCGACGTAACGCCGGACACCACACCCGACACTACGCCCGACATCCCTCTGGGCGACAGCACCGTAGACACGATCTCGCCCCACTGTGGTGGTCAGCCAGATTGCCACGAGATCACGGCGCGTGGGTGGCCTGGTGAGACACTTCGAAGGCGGCAACGGCGGCCTCCCGGCCAGCATGGAGGATTGCTATGCTGTGGGCGCGGTGAACGGCGACATCTATCATTCTGGCCTCATCGGGTTCTTCTCCAATAACTCTGACAGCGAGGTGCGCATCATGCACTGCTACGCCGCTGGAGCCATCACAGGCACCTCCACCAACGGCCTGTTCGGGTACTTCACAGCGAACGCGAGCGCCGTCGTCGACTCGTATTGGGACACCGAAGCCACAGGCCAAGCCAGCTCCCCCGCTGGCACCGCCGAGGCCATGGTGGCCACCACCTACGTGGCCGATTTGCGTGGTCCTGGCTTCGACTCCCCGTATGAGCAGAATCTGAATGCTCGAGTTCGCGAAGCCCAGCAGCACTATCGCCCAAAGGGCAATTGCCCTTCCCAAGCCATTTGTCTACGCTTTTCTACATGCGTTTTGCTTACGGTGTAACATTTGCGCTTCTGCTCATGGCCTGCGCAAGAACTGGCTTTGGCCCTGAGGATAGGGGACCCCTCATCGACAGCTCGGTCATCGACAGCTCGGTCATCGACAGCTCGGTCATCGACAGCTCGGTCATCGACAGCTCGGTCATCGACAGCTCGGTCATCGACAGCTCCACAGATTACTCAGTAGACTCCGCACACGCACACACCACGGGCAACCTTGTGCTCAACGGTGGATGTGAAGAGGGTCTCTCCAACTGGACACAAGTCACTGGAACAAATTGGAGCTGTGGCGCTGAAGTTTCACCCCAAGAGGGCGCTCACCATTTCTTTGCGGGTGTGGATCTGCTGGCTGAACTGGCACAAGTTGTAAGCGTCACAGAGATGGCAACCGCGATTGATACAGGCATACAGCGATTCCGTGTTGAGGCCTTTGTTCAGAGATTTGGCCAGGATCTCGACACTTCGAGGGTTGTGCTGGAGTATCTCGACAGCACCAAGGCCCTCATTCTCGATGCCTACGATTCAGGTGACGTCAACTTCGCTGTGTGGACCCTGCTCTCAGACACCCGTTTTGCCCCCGTAGGGACTCGACACCTGCGGCTGCGTCTGGTCGCCGTTCGTGGCAGCGGAAGCGACAATGATGGCTATTTCGATAACCTCTCGTTGACCGGTCTTCCCTAACGCTTCTTTGGCGCTCGCGCCTTGGCCTCCTCT
>JAFCZD010000636.1 GCA_019314525.1 Deltaproteobacteria bacterium | reverse complement strand
CGGATGGCAACAACACCGAACTGAGCGCCGCGCAGATGCTCGCCTCTGGTTTTGATTTCGACGCCACCATCACCTTGACCCAGGGCAGCACCCTCAGCGCGTCGGCGCGCGCCATGCTCGAAGCTGGCGCCTACACCCTCTGGACGGCTGGAACGGTGGCGCAGACGATCGTGCTCGCGGACCACTCTGAGGGCCGCACCTATGACCTCGGCTTCGACGCCCACCGCTCCTTCCGGCCGATCTTTTTGGCGACCTTCTGGCCCAGCCTGAACAAAGTCTTCGTGCGCTTCATTGGAGAGAACGCCAACACCGAGACGCTCCAGGATATCGCCTACGCTCTGACGCTCTCCGTCGGACAAGCCGCACCGCAGCAGGTGCACCAACAGGCAGCTGTGCAACACCATGGCGCGACCCGTTGGACCCGCACCGCCTGGCTCGGTGGCGCGCCACCCACCATGGAGATCGATCACGGCGTTGCTGCCATCGTCGCCACGGGCCTGGCGTACAACTTCGACACCACCAAGGTGGTCTCAGAGAGCGCCATGACGACGCAATACGATAAATGGAGCGCAGCCGAAAAAGACATCGGCGACAAGGGAACCTGGATGAAAGCCATGGGCGCCGCAGGTGGCCGCGCCGACATCGGCCCCTACCCTTCGTGGCATGTGCGCTGGCTCTTCACCGGCGACGTACGCATGCGCGAGATGGCCCTGGGCAACAGCGATCTGGCGGCGTCATGGCCCATGCACTTTCGCGAGGGCCGAGCGGATAAGTCATTGGACCGCGACGGCAAGGTCGCCGGCCTCGGGCATATCATGTCCATCAGCGAGCGCCCCACCCTCGCCATCGTCTCGGGCTACGACTACGCCTACACCCACGAGGAAGACCGCCTGGTGCCCGTGGGCGCCATGACCAGCGACGACTGGAACCCAGACACCGCCCACCAACCAGACCCCTACAGCCTCGCCTATTTGCTCACAGGAGATTTTTGGTACCTCGAGCAAGGCTGGTTCTGGGCAAGCTACTCGGCGGCGCACCCCAACGGGGCCGCGACCATCTACGCCAACGGCCGCGGGCCCACGGGCGCTGAGGGCGGCCTCGCCGGGCAGCTGCGCGGCATGGCTTGGACCCTGCGCAGCCGCGCGAATATGGCGGCGGTGTCCCCCGACGCCGCACCCGAAAAGGCGCTCTTGGAGACGTGGATCGCCGACGCCATCGCACTGCAGGAGGGCGCCTGGGAGATCACCGACACGCCCACCGAAGACACAGACCTCTGGAAGTGGGGGCGCGACTACCGCATCTCGGCCGACGGAAACCCACCGCTGAACCAATTCGCCCGTGGAAGCGCGGCCTTCGCCCAGGAGAACTACGGCATCGATCCATCGGTCACGGGCGAGGCGATCTCGAACTTCGAGCAACACTTCATGATGCTCGCCTTGGGCCGCGCCCGAGAGCTCGGCTACCGCACAGACGCCCTGGTGGCGTATTTCGGTCAACACTATATCGGCGCGCTCACTGAGCCCGACTACAACCCCTACCTCATCGCCAACGGCCGCACGCCCACGGTGGATGCCCATGGCGATTACTTCACCACCTGGGCTGGCTTGAAGAGCGGCTACAACGCCGACTGGCAGGCCCGTGACAGCTTCCCCCTCACCGACAGCGAGCACGGCTACGATTTCTTGGCGCTCACAGCCGCCTCCTACGTCGCCCACCTGCCCGGCGGCGCCGCCGCCTGGGCCTTCATGGCCTCAGAGGCCCTCGGCGCTCCCGTGCTCGACGATAACCCCAAGTGGGCCGTGGTGCCGCGCTAGTCCGCTAGAGACTGGCTCCAGCTCGCAGATATCGATACCATGGTTTCTTTCAAACCTTGGGAGTCACGATGCTGATGCGCAAGAGAGTCAAGAGTGTGTCGAGGGGATTGGGTGGGGGACTGGGGTTGGCTTTGTTGCTAGCAGCTGCCCCGCAGGCGGCGGCCCGCCCCTTGGTGGACTGCAACAAGAAAGAATTTCAGCTGATGAACTCGGCGCGTAGCCTCTTTCTTTGGAGCAAGGGGGCCGAGGCACGCATCCGCAAGGCGAAGAAGCTGGGCGTCTTCGGGGGTGACCCCCTCAAGTCCACGGGGAGCCCCCACGCCGTCTCCTCCGCCTATTGCCCGAAGATGATCAGCAACCGTGGATCGGCGCACTGCAAAGAACCGAAGAACGCCGAGTACCGCGCCAGCCTGGTGAGCATCCTCGCGGTGTGTCGCGACGCGGCCAAGGCGCCCAAGACAAGCGCCAAGAGCGGCGGCGTTGATTGTAGCGACAAGCGCTTCAAGAAGCCGGGCGCCGACGTGCCCCTGCTGCTGCGCTGGACGACATCGGCCTTGAGCGGGCTCGACCGCTTGGAGCGCCGCGAGGCGTTTCGCATCAAGGTCAAATGCGACCAGGCCCACCAATACGCCGGTACGGCCTACTGCAAGGCGCCCCAAAACCCCAAGACCCTCGCGGCGCTGGCCCACGTGAAAAAGACCTGCGCCGCCGCCCTCGGAAAATCCGCCGCGCAGAAGAAGCAAGAGGCTGTAGATCAGAAAGCGAGCATCGACGCGGCCAAGGCCAATCGCAAGATGGTGCGCTTCCCGCGCAGCACCTACCGTGGAGCGGGTCGTTCCGCTCTGAGCGCCGCCATGAAGCGCGCCCTGGTGGCGCCAAAGCTCGCCAAGTCCACGCGCGACGTGTTGCGCGTGCAGCCCATGGGCAGCTGGAAGAAGGGCCGCTACCGCGGGACGCGCATCCCCTTTCAGCAGATCTTGGGCACTGTCCTGTGGCGCGACAAGGACAAAGACGGCGTCTGCCGCTTCGTCTCCTACAACTTCGTCAAAGAGCGCAAGGGCGGCCGCTGGTCTAAGCTTCGCGTCAAATCGTTCTGCATGGGTTGCCCCGAAGGCTGGACCCGCTGTCGCTGAGCGCTGGCGAGCCTCTTCAGCATTCGGGGCTGCGTCGCATTCGAGTCGGCAACTACCGTGTGATTTACGAGGTACAGAAGGATGTGCTCGTCATCCTTGTGCTACGCGTCGGACACCGCCACGACATCTACCGCTGAAGCGCTCGCCACGTCGCTCTGCTCCACCGCGCCCTTCCGCCTCCGTTGACCAAAGCCCAGCTGGCGCAGCAGCGTCTTGCTGCTGATGGCGCTGCGCGCGATGGCGCTCCACATCTTGTACCAGGACCAGAGCGCCTCTTCGGCGATGAAAAACCTGGCACGCAGCTCATCGGGAATGACCTCGGGGGCCGGCTCGATGGTGGGAAACTCCTTGATCATGGCGCGGGCGTGCGCTCGCACCTCGGCGCTGAGACCGCGACGGACCAAGAGCGCGAGGGCGTCATCATGTTTGCCCGCCAAGGCCTCGACGCG
>JAFCZD010000635.1 GCA_019314525.1 Deltaproteobacteria bacterium | reverse complement strand
GCGCCAGCTGTCGCGCGTTTTGCAACGCTTCGTCGAGGCCATCCCGACGCAGACGGCGCCCATAGCGGCGAGGATCCCGCAGGGCCAGCACGCGCGCGCTGGCGTCGCAACGCGCCGCCGTGAGGGGATCGTCATGGCCTTCGTCCTCTGGCAATCGTGGCTCTCCGCGAATGAATAGTGGCCGGCGGCTCCCAAGGCTCGCCACGAGGAGGATCATATCTCCGAGCAGGAGGCGTTCTTTGGTGGCGGCCACCAGGAGGCGGCCGAGGGCGGCGTCCACGGGCAGAGCGCCGAGGCGTTTGCCCGTCTCAGTGAGGAGCAGTTTGTCGTTCTCTTCGCAGCGTGCCGCACCGAGATCAACGAGCACACGCTCGCCCTCTTTGAAGGCGAAGTCGCGCGGGCGGTCGAGCCAGGGGAGGCGCAAGGGTTGGTGACCGAGGCGCAGGGCGCTGAGCATGAGCCCAGAGAGGTCCTCACGCCAGATCTCAGGCGGCGTGTGGGCCTCGAGTTTTCCACTGCGATGCCAGAGGCGCAGGCAGACGCCCGGTGCCAAGCGCCCCGCTCGGCCCATGCGTTGGTCTGCTGAGGCGCTGGAGATGGCCATCAGCGCCAAGGCCCCGCGACCTTCACGGTAGGTGGTGCGTCGAACCAGGCCGCTGTCCACCACCGCTCGCACCCCGGGGAGGGTGATGGAGGTCTCGGCGACGTTGGTGGCGAGGATCGCTCGCGGTCTTGTGCTGGGCTCGAAGGCGCGGTCTTGCTCTGCGGACGTGAGCCCCGCGTGCAAGGGCAGAGGGGCAAAGTACGGGCTATTGGCCAGCAGGTCGGCGCAGGCGGCGATCTCGGCTTTGCCCGGGAGGAAGACGAGGGCATCGCCATCCAGCCGCTCCAATGGCCCGAGCGCAGCAACGACGCGCTCTGCGAGGTGCTCTCTATGGGGCAGAGGATCGTCGCCCACATGGCGTAGTTCCACGGGGTGCAGCGTGCCCTCTACATGCAGGTGTTGGCCGCCCATGTGGCGCGCGACGCGCTGAGCTTCGAGGGTGGCCGAGAGCACCGCGAGGTGCGCGTGTTGGCGAGCGAGGAGCACGGCGAGCAAGAGGTCGAGCTCGAGGGTGCGCTCATGAAACTCATCGAGCACCACCAGCGTTTCGTCTTGCACGCGCCGCTGCTCGAGCATGCGCAGGGCCACGCCAGGGGTGACGAAGGCGACCTTGGTCTCGGCGCTGAGGCGATCGTCGTGGCGCACGGCATAACCCACCTGCTGGCCTAGGGGCGTACCCATCTGTTGTGCGACGTAGCGGGCAAGGCTGCGACAAGCCACGCGGCGGGGTTCGATCACCAACACACGTGGGGCGATCTGAAGCCCCCAGAGCGGCACGAGGGTGCTCTTGCCACTACCAGGGGGAGAGGTTAGCACGAGCTTTTCGCTGGCGAGCGCGCCGAGGATCGCGTCACGTTGGGCGGCTATGGGGAGCGTGTGTTGGGGTGGTGTCATGAGGCCTTTTGAGCATATCGGTGCTGTGGGTGTCGTCAAGGATGATGGGTGTGGGGTACAATTTCCGTTGAGCAGGTCAGACCCCCCTTCGACGAAGAGGCCTCCGCAACGATGAGCACTTCATGTCGCATGATGTCACTGGTGTTCATCGGTGGTCTCTTGTCGTTGTCGGGTGGTTGTGCTCGCGTCGTGACCCACCCAAGCGTGGATGGAGATGCCAGCACCTATGTAGATGCCAGCACCCATGTAGATGCCAGCACCCATGTAGATGCCAGCACCCATGTAGATTTCGGCGTGGACGCGAGCCTGAGCACGGACGCCGACTCTGACTCGAGCATTGACGTGAGTACGAGTGTGGACACGAGTGACGACGCAAGCGTAGACACTGGGGCCAACACAGACGCGAGTACAAGCGTGGACGTGAACTCCAGCGCAGATGGGCCAAGCGTACCCGCAAACACCATTCTAACGCTCCGGACCACATCGATGAATTTCACGCCATCCATCACAAAGAGTGGCGCTCCACTCACGTGGCATCTGGGTGATGGAAGCCCGCCTATTACGAGTAACGCGATCAACCACGTGTACAGCCTCGGTGGTGAGAAGGTGGTGCACGTCGTGTCGACGGACGGCGTGAGCGGGATTACCTGGGTAGACCTCCAAAGCTGCGGTCTTGTCGGAAATATTCCACCCGAGCTTGGCACGTTCGTTAACGTCACCTGGCTCCTGCTCTGGTCCAACCAACTCAGCGGCACCATTCCGCCGGAACTGGGCGACATCGCCGCCCTCGAGTACCTGGAGCTAGGCGGTGGCAATGGGCTTGTGGGCACCGTCCCGGCAGAGCTTGGAAATCTGACCAACCTCAAAGCGCTCTCGGTGATGTCGAACTTGCTCGACCGCGACAAGCCCATCACGCCTGGGGCCCTGAGTGGACTCCGTGGGATAGAGGAGATTTACCTGGAAGAACTCCTGCTATCGGAGTCTGGGGTGGACGCCATCGTCAACGACATCTACGCAGGCCGGGCGAACTACCCGACCTGGCCAAAGACAGTCTACCTACGCTCCAATGCTTCACCGTCTTCGGGCGGGATCGCGAAGGTCGCCGAGCTCGAAGGGAGCCATAACTGGACGTTCTCTTGGTTCTGATGTGGCGCAAAAAGGTGCCCTATACGGCAGCTGTTTTCATTGAGGGACGATATTCTTGCCCTCGGTGGAGGGCGGGATTCCCATTTCCATGGGAGATACTGCCCCTTCACTTTTCGCCTTGCCTTCACCTCCCCAGTTGACATGGTTAGCCCGACGCAGCGGCGCCCACCTAAGGAGGCGCCGAGCCAAGGAGTGTACGATGAAGCTAGCTACGTTGAAGCGCGGTGGACGTGATGGCACGTTGGTGGTGGTGGACAAGACCCTTGAGCGCGCCGTGGAGGTGGCGGAGATTGCCCCCACCATGCAGGCCGCCCTCGATGATTGGGCGGCGGTCGCGCCCAAGTTGCAGCAGGTTTACGCAGGCATCGCTGAGGACGCGCGAGCGTTCGCCCTCGACACCCGCGAGCTGGCGGCACCTTTGCCCCGCGCCTATCAATGGGTGGATGGTAGCGCCTATGTCACCCACGTGGAGTTGGTGCGCAAAGCGCGTGGCGCGACGTTGCCGGACCACTTCTGGACCGACCCGCTGATGTACCAGGGCTGCTCGGATTCGTTCTTGGGCCCTCAGGATGCCATTGAGATGGCCTCGGAGGAGTGGGGCATCGACTTCGAGGCGGAGATCACGGTGGTCACCGATGATGTGCCCATGGGCGTTTCTCCTGAGCAGGCAGCCGGGCACATCCAGCTCTTGATGCTCGTCAATGACGTCAGCCTGCGCAACCTGATCCCCGCCGAGCTTGGCAAGGGTTTTGGC
>JAFCZD010000634.1 GCA_019314525.1 Deltaproteobacteria bacterium | reverse complement strand
AGCAAAACGTGGGGTCACTTGGCTCACCGTACTCCCTCGGATCAATTAGGGCGTAATGGTGTGGCGGCTGCCACACGTCTCGGCACCCTCGCTCATCGGATCACAGCGATAGCCAAGAGCTGTCCAGTCCCACTCCGCCTTGTCGGCGTTATGACATTGGGTGCAAGCGAGAGCCATGGCCTTGGGAGCAACCTCATGGTTGATGCCCATCCACATCTCGGTATAACCCCAAGTCCATGAGTTGAGACCCGTACCAACACCGGTATACGCGGGGTCGGTGGCGGAGATCTGGCCGGCGGCACGAGCGCCAATGGTGATGGCGGCGGTCCAGTTGTCTTCGACCTTTTGAGCGTTGTAGTCAGCCGCGGCCGGGATGGTTGCCCAGAAGCTTCCAGCGCCGAAGAGGTTCGGTACCAGCAGGAGGCGACGGTTGGGGTCGACGGGTTGACGACCCCTCATCACCTTGAAGGGGAAGATCTTGGCGCTGCCATCAGCGATGGTCGCGATAGGTGTGGCGAGGTTGATTCGTTTATCGATGGCGCCCATGCCCACTGGATACTGGGACTCGAGGGTCAGGCGCGCAACACGACCATCGTACCAAGCGTAGGTTGGGCGCACGTTCTTCTTCCAGACGAAGTCACCCTTGAGCGCGTCATAGCTCGTCACCGTATGGCCATCCACGAGGGTGGTTTCGATGCCGTCGCCGGTACCTGCGGTGGAGCGTGTTTTATTTCCAGCAGATTTCCAATCCCAATCCATCTTGGTGGGCAGCTTGCGCGAGAAGGCGGGGATATGACACGTCTGACAGGCGATATCCTGGGCGTGATCGTCGAGGGTGGCCTTGGTGGAGCCCAGATGGGGGGCGCGACCATGACAGTCGACGCAACCGACGCGGCCTTCGCTGACGGGAAGGTGCACGCCTTGGCCCAGCAGGCGGTGGCCTGTGGACCTATGACAGTTTGCGCAAGTCATGGCCTTGGTGGCGCTTCCCATGTGCACATCGTCGGCAGCGGTGGGGGTGAGCAGCGCAGAGCTGAGGTCACCCTTCTTGACGTTGTCACCACCGCCAGCGTTGAAATGGCAGCGGCCGCAGGTCGCGCGAGTGGAAGCGCCCACACTCTGGGCAGACACAGCCAAGTCTGCGGTCAAGGTCGTCGAGTTGTAGCGAGGGAGCTTGGTGGGGTCAGGAGCACCAGCGCTCGTGGGAGCCTTGGCGTAGACGCTGGCGTGGCATGACAAACAGTCGATGTTGCGCACGGCGGTGAAATCGTAGCTGTCGCTCGTGTAACCATACCCAGTGTGGCATTGGGCGCAGCGCTTCTCGTTGGAGGGCGTCGCGATGCAAAAGTTATTGATCAGGTTTTGCTTTCCCACGCTACCAGCGCTGGTACCCGCCACGTTAGGGGTGTCGCCCAGCCATTTCCAATGAGCGGTCTTCAGCATATCTTGGCCCGCTTGAATGTGGCATTCGAGACATCTCGCGCTAACCGCCCTGCCAGCAGCGAGGTCCGTGCCGTCGCCCCCCCTGAAGGTGAAGGGGCCTTGAAGTGAAGGCAGCGCGCTATGATCGAAGCCCGTGGTGCCCACCAGCTCGCAAAGGTTCTTGCTGGTGTTGCACGTTTGGCCGCTGAGGCAGTTGTCTACACAATAGGGAACGCCGTGGCTGGTGTCGCAGCGCTGACAGCTGGCGCAGTGATCGGCGCAGGGATCTGCGGGGGCGACGGCGATGCAAGCGCCCTCTTTGCACTCCAGGCCAGCGGCGCAGTTCTTCTTGCATTCGGGCGTGGCTCCGGAGAGGTCGCAGGTCTCGCAGGCACCGCAAGCAGGCGAGCAGAGTACATCTTCCGGAGCGACGCATGTCTTGTCTTGGCAGCTCAGGCCATCGGCGCAGACATCCTTGCATGTCGGGGTAGCGCCAGAGAGGTCACACACTTGGCAGTCGCCACAGGCAGGTTCACAGGCCGCCACGGCGAGAGCAACGCAGGTGTTGTCGTCGCACGTCAAACCCGCGCCGCAGTGATCGACACAAAGGGGTGTCACCGCTGTGATGTCACATGTTTGACACCCGCCGCAGCTCGGGCTGCAGATCGGGGGGGTGTCATCATCTGAGCAACCGAACAAGAAGATCATGGCGCCAGCGACAGCCAAGGGAAGGCGCCAGCTCGTCGAAGTTTTCATGTGTTTCAGGTTACACTCCACCCGTGGCCAGCGCTACTCTGTTTGCGCTGATCGGGGTGCTTTGGGCGCAGCAAGCACGTCGGCCCAGCAGGCTGCGCGGCCCAGCAGGCTGCGCGGCCCTCGGTTAAACACCTGGCGTCGAGAGTTCACTGATGGTGCCCGATGGAATATGCACCAACACCTCCTTGAGCCGACGACGTGTCTCCGCGTCGAGGCGACCTTCGGGGCTGCAGGCCAGCCGTGACCAGCGTCCGTCGCCTCCTTTGGAGAGCGTCAGGTTCCAGTGACGAAAAGTCTCATGGAGCGTGAGGCGCGTTGGCGCCTTGTGGCGCGACGAGAGGCGCTGGACCCACTCAACGACCTGCCCGTATTGCACATCAAAGCGCAGGTGCTCAAGTCGCTGACTGAGGGGCGACGTCAGCAACGCATCGACCTCTGCGTGATCGAGGGTCGAGTCGACGATCAGCTCACGCAGGTCAGGAGCAGCCGCGCCCTGGAGCACCGTCTCCCACCAGCGCAGCCCCTGCTCGTCTTCCTCGTCGCAGTAGAGCAACGTCCGCAGCGAGCGGAGCGCCCGTGGTGGCCCCTTTGCCTCGAGCAGGGTAGCAGCGGTCTCGAGGTCGGCCCCCGCCAAAACACGCAGCCCACGCAACACGGGATGCACCAGCGCCCTGAGAGGCACAACCCAGCCTTTCACCGCAAGCTCTTCAAACGTCGTCCAACAAGCTAGCCCCACAAGCTTTGGGTCAGCGGAGAGCTTCTGACCATTCACCCGCCCTGCCACTGGAAAGCCGCGCTCATAGCGCAGACCGCTTTTTTGGAACACCGCTGCGAGGGGGCCCAACCATTCGAAAGCATGCGCTGAGAGGAGCGCGCGTTCACGTTTGCGCTGGGGGGTCGTCTTTCCTTCAGCTTGAAGTTGCAGGTTGATCAACTCACCTCGAACATCGCCCCTCTCGAGCAATAGATCTGCATAAACCTCGCGTACATTGTCATCCGCAGCATCGTCGTATATCGCCGCCAGGAGGGCATCAGCCTGCTGCGCGCTCTTTTCAACGTCTCCTTTTCCTTGAGCTGGCAACGACGCCACAAGCTCAACCACCAGCTCTTGGGCTCGCGTCGAGAGTTGACGCTCCTGTGGATAGCGAATCTCCAGCGCGCTGCGCAGTTCATTCAACTCAACTCTCCACGGATCAGCTCCGTGGCGCCGGTGCACGGTGT
>JAFCZD010000159.1 GCA_019314525.1 Deltaproteobacteria bacterium | reverse complement strand
GATGCTTCCTTGGAGAAAATCGCCTGTAGATTCCAGAACGGTGATGCCCGCCGCACCATCACTGGAGAAGATGCGCACCGTTTTTTCGCCTGACCCTGCAAGATAGACCACGTCGATCGTATTTCCGAACGTGGGGTCGCTTGGCAAATCGAGTTCCCAGCGCAGCGGCGCGCCCGTCTTGGTAATCTTTGGGTTGAAAGCTTCTGGGCGCTCGCTTGTCGTTCGGAGGACCAAGAGCAGCTCGTCGTCTGGCGGGGCGTCGATGGTGCTGTCCTGGGGGGTGGTAGGCCCAGTGTCGATGCTTTTATCCACTCTGGAATCCACAGAGGAAGCATCGGTCTTAGAGGAAGCATCGGTGCCAGAGGCAGCCTCCACCGCTCGCTGCGTCGCCTCCCGAATGTGAGAGGCCATCGCGCCGGGCGTCGTTGGAGGCGTCAAAGCTGATGCCTCCCTCCGTGATGCGTGAGTCACGCGTTGACGATCCATCCGGCGACGCGCTTGCGCCATAAGCGGCGATCCAGTGGCATCCTCCAAGGAGCAGTACCAACAAGAGAGAAGGCACACGCATACCCTAAGGATATCGTTAAGGGGCGTGCGATCCAAGAGGAAGCGGAAAGGTAAGTGGTTCTGTAGACTACTTGCGTGCCTATGCTCAACAGCCCTCCGTGTAGAGATACCAATTATAAGGCGGGTTTCGCAATACTTTCACCTGAGCACAGGCATCCGCGCCTGGTATGGCGTTGCCCATGTTGAGATAGAGAGATTTTCGGTTGGACGTGTGAAGGCCGCGATCTTGGTAGATGTCATTGATGATGTTGTTTAGGGCTGTTTCCTCCAACTGATTATTTCGGAGGTCGATCCATTCAATGGCCTTCAAGCCGGAAAAGGCCCCAGGGCTGCTCGTGATGAACATGTTCCGATCGAGCTCCAATTCCCGCAGCCTGGAAAGAGCACTCAGCGCTGTAGGGGGGATTCCCGTCAACCTATTCGAGTAAAGGGATAGTATTTGCAAATTGGAGAGTTGGCTGAAATTGGGCACGTCCCCTATCAATGAGTTGCCATAGCACATCACCCGGGTCACCCCAGTGGCGCCATCATTGGAGAATGCGCGCACTTTCTTCTCACTGCCGCTGGCATACGATTTGGAGACTGAATTGCCGAAGTGAGTCTCCGTGACCAGGTCCCACCAAAGGATATTGCCGGTCTTCGCTATGGTTACAGCGAAGGGGTTTGATCCCGATTCGCCGCTGACAGTCCGGAGCGAAAAGAGCAACGCATAACCCTCAGGTGCTGTAGCTCCGCTATCCGCTGAAGTCGCACTATCTGTAATAAGCGTGCTATCCGCTGAAGGCGCGCTATCTGCTGAAGTCGCGTTATCTGCTGAAGTCGCGCTATCCGTAATAAGCGTGCTATCCGCTGAAGGCGCGCTATCTGTAATAAGCGTGCTATCCACGAGCGAGAGGCTGTCAACACGCATTCTGTCAGCAACGCCGTCGTAGCCAGTGCCACCCTCTAAGACATAGGCGTCCTCCGCTGAGGCGTCGGGTGAAACGGCGGTATCGTAACCGGCGATTACCTGGCATCCCCCAAAGAGCAGCACCAACAAGAAAGAAGGCACACGCATAGCTTAAGGATATCGTTAACGGGGGTGCTATCCAAGCAGAAGCGGCAAGGGAAGTATGGCGATGGAATAGAAGGTGTCGTGCTACTTCAACACCACCGTGCGGTTGTCGTAGACCAAGATGCGGTCTTCCAACTGCCAGGTGACAGCTTGAGCCAGCACTTGCTTTTCCACATGCCGCCCTTTGCGAATCAAGTCGCCAACGGAGTCGGCATGAGAGGTGCGGATCACATCCTGTTCGATGATGGGGCCTTCGTCGAGATCCGAGGTCACATAATGCGCAGTGGCACCGATGAGCTTCACACCCCGGCGATGCGCCTGGTGATAGGGCTTGCCGCCAATGAAGGCTGGGAGGAAGGAGTGGTGGATGTTGATCACAGCACCTGAGTAAGCGGAGAGGAACTCCTTGGACAAGATCTGCATATATCGGGTGAGCACCACCAGATCGACGTCGAGCTCTTCGAGGAGTGTTCGTTCACGCTCCTCCACCTCGCTCTTGTTTTCTGCGGTGATGGAGAAGACCTCGTAGCGAATGCCAAACTGTTCAGCCACCGGCCTCAAGTCCTCATGGTTGCTGATGATGATGGCGATGTCACCGTTAAGCTCCCCAGAGCGCGTACGGAGCAGAAGCTCATAGAGGCAGTGCTCTTGCTTGGAGACAAAGAGCGCGAGGCGCTTGCGCTTGTTGGCGTAGACAAGGCGCGTTGACATCTCGAAGCGTTCAGTGACCTCCCCGAGCCCGCGCTCGAGGGTCAGCCTGTCGGTGTGCAGCTCTGTCAGGTCGAAGAGAATGCGCTGAAAGAAGCGTTGGGCGTGGCGATCGACGTGCTGCACGGATTCGAGGATATTCGCGCCGTGGCCGTGCAGCGTCTGCGCCAAGGCTGAGACGAGCCCTTTGCGATCGGGGCAGGTGACGAGGAGCGTGGCAAGGTTCTTTTTGGAGTCTTCTTTGTCGCCCATAACGGGAGTTTAGCCCGAAACCGAACTCCTTGGCGCGTGCTTTGTCCCGTGTGCCTTGTCTCAGGCGGTGGGGCGAGTGCGTGGGCGTGTTGCCAGAAGAGGTTCGGGCACGTTGAAGGTCTCTCGTTCTTCGATCTCTCTGCGGCGCTCTTGCTGTGCGGCAAAGCGTGCTTTGATCTCGAAGGCAAAATTGTCCAGCACTTCAGGGTCGATGGGGTCGCCGTTGAGGGGCAAGGTCAAAGATGCGAGCCCTTCACGCTCAGCGACGTGAAAGAACTGCGCCTCGGAAATCTTGTTGGGCATGCACTCCAGGGGGCCAACGCTGATGACCCCGTCAATCTCGCCCTCGCGCCACTCATGCAGTGGTCCTCCTACTGTGAGCACAGCCTCTCCTGTGAGCTCTCTTCGCACATAGGGTTTGGCCGCAGCGAGGCTGTGTTGCACGGTGGTTCTTGGGGGCCACCCGAGTCGTTCAGCCATCAAGTTGTAGGTTCGGGCTTGCACACGTCGTTGCACCAGGCTCGAGAAATGGTCGCCAAGGCTGCTGTTGGCGCGCTCGAACTGGTAGTTGATGTGATCGGTATATTCGAGCCACTCGTTAAATGGGGCGAAGGCAGCGCGGATCCCGCGCTCTTCGAGCTTTTCAATGATGAAGTCATTGGCGAAGGGATCACAGCGAACGTAAATCTCTCCCACCACCGCTACGGCAGGGACCTTCTTGCGAGTCTTGATGGCGGCCATCTCATTGGCGGCGCGGCGTAGGAGTTCGGCGACACCGAAAAGACGCCCATTGGCCACTTGCAGGAGCGCGTAGGGCACTGTGAGTTCGCCTTGGGCTGCTTCATGGATTAAGCCCAAGAGCTCCTTGAAATAGCGGTCGTGGATTTCTGTGGCTTCGCCCTTCTTGCGCTCCACGGGGCGTACGCCATAGAGGCCGTGCAGCAGGACGTCTACCGCGCAGAAACCGGCGAAGATCAGCACCGCGAGACCAGCCGGCGCGCCCTCGAAATAGCCGCTATCCACGGGCGACCAGACACGCACCCGGTCTTTGAAACCCAGCCGCTCGAGGGTGATCTTGTGCAGCATGTTGTAGACGCCGAAGCGGCATGGGCCGTTGGCGGTGGGCATGAAGAAGCAGAATTCGTTGTCGGTATCTTTTTCGCGCTCCAGGCGGTCGACCAGGGCGCCTAGGGTCAAGGCCATGGGCACGCACTCTTTGCCTGAGGTGTAACGTCGCCCCGTCTGGAGCGTGTCGCGGGTGGGCATGGGCAGCGCTTCAGAAGGTATCCCCGCTCCATCGAAGGCAGCCGCGAGCATCTCCGCTCCTGGACCCATACGGGGAATCAGTAGGCGCTCCTTGTTGCGGCGGATTTGTGGCAGGGTGCGTTTTGCTTGTTCGATGGCGAGCAAGGAGTTGGGTTGACGAGGCGTGTCTGTGCTCTGGAGGTCCTCGCGCACACAATGCAAGAAGGCCTCCACGCGCGTTTTTGTGCCCGCATCACCTGAGTGACCATCCGTCTCGATAACCGCGAAGGGCTTGCCCTCCATCTGGTAAGCGAAAAAGTGCAGGCTGAAGCTGTCTGGGCCGCAGGAGTAGTTGCTGCACCAGAGACCGTAAACTCCAGGGGTGCGGCGTAGTTGATGAACGGCGCGCAAATTGCGCTGTCCAAAGCCCCAATACATATGCTCGTAGACAGGCACCTCGTCGTTCACGGGGTAGCAGTCTACGGGGATTGCGATGGCTCCTTGCTCGCGCAAGATCGCGGGCACATTGGAGTTGAGGACTTTGTTGTAGATCGTGTACGCGCGACCGAGCACCACCACAGGGGTGATGTTTTCAGTGCGACAGAAGTCAAGGGCGCGCTTGCCGAGCATCAAGACGTCGATCTCAAAGCTTCGCTGTGCCTCCACCGCTTTTTGGTAGGCACGCCACCAGCGCACAGTGAAGACCCCAAGGGAGCCGGCCACACCCTGGCAGCTTTCGATAAACGTCTTGGACTCGAAGCCTCCTCCTGCCCCAAAGCTGATCACCGGTGAGATCACCCGATCGGCGTGTTCGGGGCCGAGGTCCCAACGCAGCATGTCGGTGCTGCCCTGAACGATAGGGCAGACCGTCGCGTGCTTCTCTTCCTTCACTCGCGGTAGGTCTTTGACCATGGGCAAAAAGAGAAAGTCTGGCTCCTTTTCCGCCATCACGCTTACCAAGCCGTGAAATTGCTGCATGGGTGCGCAGAAGGGCACATTTGCTTCTTCGATGCCGCGCTTGAGGGCTCCGTGGTCAGCGCCGCGGTGAACATCGATCTTGAAGCCCAACTCGTGAATGAAGGTGGCAAAGAAGGGCAGAAGCGTTTTGAGCTGAAATTCGTCGGCGAGGGCGACGGTCTTCCCCTCCTTGGGCGCGTTTGCCCCAAGGCGGTCCAATAGCTGCTGGACAAGGTCTTCGCGCTCGCGGAAGGGGTCTGGTGCTAGGTCGGGGAGTTTTTGTTTGCGGGTTCCTCGATCCCAAAGAGAGCAGCCACCACCCCAAGTGAAGCGTTGCTTCTTGCCCGCCACCCGCGTGTCGATGCGGTCAATGCGGCAGAAGTTCCCTGCGCCACCGCAGCCCTTGGTGGAGGTGCAGACGAAGGTGTCCTTGCGCAAGACCTTGGCCTCGAGGAAGCGTTGCAGGTCCAGCGCGTTGAAGGCCTCAGCGTTGACATTCTTGCGGGTGAGCAGGGCGATCCCGAGAGCGCCCACCGTGCCCGGGTTGGGGGGGATCACCACTTCACTGCCTGTTTGTCGCGCGACGGCTGCAGCCAGAGCGTCTGCCGAGAAGGGCATACCCTGACAAAAGATCACATCGCCCACGGAGCGGCTGCCCTTCACGCGGTTGAGGTAGTTCTGAATGATCGAGTCGTAGATGCCGGCGATGATGCTGCGATTGTGCACACCAGCTGCTACGGCTTCGTCGATGATCTCGGCCATGAATACGGAACAGTGTTGGCCAAGAGAAACGCAGTTCTCTGCGCCAAGTGCCTCCTGGCCGAGTTGTACGACGTTATCGATCCCTGCAAATTTTCGCCCCTGCTCTTCGATGAAGGATCCTGTGCCCGCGCTGCAGGCTTCGTTCATCGCCGCGTCAACAACACGCCCATCGGCGAGGCGGATGTATTTGGCGTCCTGCCCGCCGATCTCGAAGATCGTGTCCACCCGAGAGTCGTAGTGGAGGGCACCTTCTGCGTGGGCGGCGATCTCGTTGATGACGTAGACAGGTTCGCTGCCGTAACACGTGGAGAGCAATGAGCTGACGATCTCCCGCCCGCTCCCCGTGGCGCCAAGAGCCAGCACGTGGTGCCGACTCGCGTCCCCCTCGATATATTGCTTCACCAGCGTCTGGGCGGCGCTCACAGGGTTGCCGTTGGTGTTGATGTAGCCATCCCAGATGGTCTCGTTGTTTGTCACATCGATGGCGACAGCCTTGGACCCGGTGGAACCAATATCAAAACCGAGCACCACCTGGCGCTCAGGCCCGAGCGTTGGGTCGGGAAGCTCGACTTTGGGCATGTGGGTGATGCGTGACAGGTACTTCGAGGGCGCGTCGACGAAGTCGAGTTCTGCTTCCTTGGGCGCCTTGAGCAGGTCAGCGAGGGCGGGGAGGTCGGCTCGCTGCTGCTCGGCGACGAGGGCTGCGCCGAGAGCTTCGAGGTAGAGGCCGTCGTCGCTCTTGCTGGGCAAGAGCGTCATCTCATGTCGTTTGCAGAAGCGCCCAAATTGCGTGCGGATGCGTTCAGCACGCGTGACACCTCCGGCGAGGAGCACGCGTGGTGGTGTAATCCGCGGCTTGATTAAAACCTGGACGTTCTCACACACCGCGTCATAGAGCCCTGCCAAGATGCGGGGTTGGCTTTCGCCCTTATTTGCAAGGTGCGTCATGTCCGTCTTGAGGATTACGGGGCAGCGCCCAGAGAGCGGTGCGGGGTCTTCGACGTTCGCGCAGATGACACTGGCTTCGTCGATGCCCATATTGAAGCGCTCAACGAGCTGTCGCAGGAAATTGCCTGTACCCTGAGAGCAGCGGGAGTTTTCGCGAAAGACCTCCAGTCCAGTGTCGCGCAACTCGAGCACGGAGAAGCCATGGCTTCCGATGGAGACCACCGTGCCTGGGCCGTCGTCCACCAAGAAGCGAAAGGCCTTGGCCTGGGCCTGCTTGGTGGGTACGCGTTCAAGGGCGACCTGGCGGCTGGCGCGGCCACTGACCGCGGCGCCACTGAGGCTTGTCCAATCGAAATCGCTCAAGATCCCAAAGAGGGCCTTGGTGGGCTCCTTATGATGTTCGACCATGGCGCGGCGCGTCCAACGCAGCCTGCCCTCGGTGGTGGTCAACTCGACAACTTTGACCGTCTCGGCCCCAACATCAATGCCCAAAAAACGATAATCCATCATACGCCCCTTGCGACGACAAGGCTGTCGTCGGTAACTAGACTGACATGTCAGTCTAGTTTGGGGTTTAACTGGAAAGATGAATGAATGTCAAGCCACACGCACATCGAGGAACCGACTGTGATCTTGGATGGTTGGTTGGAGCTTGCGGTGGGGTGGCTAACGAGTAGGAATACCGGGGGCAGGGAAGTTCTGGCAGAGTTCTGCCACCTCGGTGGCGATCTTCGCCTGCTCCGCTTCGTTTTCCACGTCCCGTAGCACACGGTCCATCCAGCCCGCCAACTTCTGCATTTCCGGCTCCTTCATCCCACGGCTGCTTATGGCAGGGGTGCCGATACGGATCCCACTTGGGTCGAAGGGCTTCCGTGCGTCAAAAGGCACGGTGTTGTAGTTGCAAACGATACCTGCGCGATCAAGGGCTTGGGCCGCGACCTTGCCGGGCATGTCGCGGCTGGCGATGAGATCCACGATCAGCAGGTGGTTGTCAGTTCCCCCAGAGACGAGCGTGTAGCCCTTGGCGCTCAACGCTTCGGCGAGCGCCTTGGCGTTGGTGACAATCTGATGAGCATAAGCGGAAAACTCTTCTGTGGCGGCTTCTTTGAGCGCCACAGCGAGGGCGGCCGTGGTGTGATTGTGCGGGCCTCCCTGCAGCCCAGGGAACACCGCATTGTTGATCGCTTTGCGGTGCTTCTTCTTGCTGAGGATCATGCCGCCACGCGGCCCGCGGAGGGTTTTGTGAGTCGTCGTGGTCACCACGTCGGCGTAGGGCACTGGGCTTTGATGGGCCCCACCGGCGACAAGACCGGCGATATGCGCCATATCCGCGGCGAGGATGGCGCCAACCTCTTCGGCGATTTCGGCAAATTTGTCGAACTCGACTTTGCGAGGATATGCGGTGGTGCCGCAGAAGATCAGCTTGGGTTTGTGCTCTTTGGCCAGGCTGCGGATTTCGTCAAAGTCGAAGAGGTGTGTTTCAGGGTGCACGCCGTACTGCACAGAGTTGAAGAAGCTGCCCGTGATGCTGACATTCCAGCCATGGGTGAGATGCCCCCCATGAGGCAGGCCAAGGCCCATGATGGTGTCGCCAGGGCGACAGAAAGCGAAGTATACGGCGAGGTTTGCCGGTGAACCGGAGTAGGGCTGTACATTGGCGGCCTCAGCCGAAAAGAGCGCCTTGGCGCGGCTCCTCGCCAACTTCTCCACAGCGTCGATCACCTGCTGCCCTTCGTAATAGCGCCGCCCAGGGTAGCCCTCGGAGTATTTATTGGTCAGCACCGAGCCGGTGGCCTCGAGAACAGCTGCGCTGACATAATTTTCCGAGGGGATCAACCGCAGCTTCTCTGCTTGCCGGTTCTCCTCCGCGAGGATCATTTCCCAAAGCTCAGGGTCGGTCTTCTTGATGGCGTCAGTCATTGGTGCACCTCGTTGATGGGTTCCTTGGCATATCAACCTTTGGCCATTCTGACTAGTGATAGGGTGGGTATGAGGAGAAACTGATGACACAGAGACGCGTTCGGTATTTTGAGCTTCGTGAGGGTGATTCTGCCAAATTCTTGGAGATCACGCTTCATGGGAAGGATTTTACGGTTTGTCAGGGAAAGGTCGGCCTCAGCGGGCGTCAGAAGACGACATCTCATGGAAGCGGGGAGCAGGCCAAAGAAGCAGCAAACAAGCTGATGTGGCGAAAACACGCCCAAGGATATGTTCACCTCAGCGATGAGGCCTGGGCGCGCGCGGCCGCGAGGTTCTGGGGCGGGCCGCGGCGAGACCACCTTGGCTTCACGTCGGTCAAGACGTTCCATGTGCCAGCATTTGGCAAGACCATGGCCATTGGCTTTGGTCCCGAAGATGATGGTGAGATGGAGCTTGTGGAGCCAACCCTTGCAGAACTCGGCGACTTCAGTGCGAGCTTCGAGGAGTTTCTGTATGGCCATGAAGAGCACTATCTGACGGTTTGTGCCAAAGCGTTTGAGAGGTACGAGAGGATTTACGCACGCGGGTATCGTGACAAATCGTCTCTCGTCACTCCCATGAACGCTGAGACACATGCGCGCTATTTGAGCCTTTCGCGCATTCACATGCAGAAAGCCACCACCATTCGTCTTGTCTTTGACTATGAACTAGACGAAGAGCACGGCTTGGAGGTCGTGTTCAAGGATAACGAGTTTTGGGGAATCGGCGGTATCTCAGATGTCGTTTGGTAGCGATAGCACTCAGCCCAGATCCTTGTACCAGACATTCATGCTTTCGATTTGACCGCTGATATTTGTGTTGTTCACCAGCTGGCCGCCGAAGAGGTAGCCCATGCGCGCGAAGGTCACGTTCATCCCTGCCGAAAGCGCTCGGGCGATGGTGTAAGCGGTGCGCATGCCCAGAGCGCGCATCTCCCGCTCCATATGCTCGAGCAGGTAGAGAGCCAGGCTCTTGCCACGCTCACTGGGAAGGGTGGCGAAGTCGGTCATCTCCACATTGCGCGCCGCTCGGTCCATCTCCGACGAGGAGACAGCAACGACACGTCCTTCGTTGCGCACCAAGAAGTAGCGCACATGGCTCTCCATGGTCTCGCGCAGGTACCCCGGGTCATGGATAGGAAAGGGGTAGGAGGGAAAGACCTCCGCGTAGACAGCCGCCAGCTCCTCGGCGTGTTCGCCCTTGGCGAGCTCGATGGTCGGCGCCTTTTCCGGGTCGCCTTTCCCGCGAACTCGCTTTTCTTCGGCCACAGCGAGGACCTCGCGGCAACGCGGTGCTACGGGATCGGCGAGCCGGGCCGGGTCGAGGTAACGGCAGAGGAACTCGGCATCCTCCGATCCCGCAAAGAAGCCAGGAACGAAAGCCTCTCGCTGGTAGCCGCGAAGGATGAAGAGGTCCTTATGCCGCGCTGGAATCTTCGCGAAGAGCTTGCTGTAGCTGTGCTGCGCTGCAAGTTCGTCGATGTGATCGAGGATCCGGGGCAAGTCGTCGGCATGGAGTTTTATCAGATAGACCCGGTCGTTCAATGACCCGTGTTGCAGGATGGACTGTCCAAATGTTTCGATCGTATCGGGCATCTATCTGCCATGGCTTTCCGCTTCCCCATTTGTGATGAGGGAAACCAAGATAAGCGAGACCGCTGAGAGCGCGATCCCATAGGCTGCGGGATCTAATCCCTCTATCAACAACCAGCTAGGGGGGCTGACTAGGCTCAACTGCTGAAGCAAGGTCCAGCTACCGCCAAGCACCATGGCCGTCATGGCTGCCGTCGAGTTGGCCCTAGGCCAGAAAAAGGCGCCAAGGGTCGGAACGAAGAGCCCCGCGACCATAAAGGAGTAAGCAAAGAGGATCGCTTTGAGCACCTTGGTAAAACGGCTCGCCACCACCACTGCGATGGCTCCGACCACCAAGGTGACCAGCCGCGATAGACGCACCATGGATGCAGCGGATCCGCGAATGGGAAGATGGCGCGCCAAGAGGTCGTTGACGAAGTTGGAGGAGGACGCCATCAGACAGCTGTCGGCCGTAGACATGATCGCGGAAAAATACGATGCGGTGACCAGCCCCACCAACCCGGTGGGGAGGATGTTCTTGATCAACAGCGGCAGGCCCATCTCCGCCTCTGCCGAGGGAAAGGCGACGCGGGCGCACATCCCCAAAAAGACGCCCATGAATGCCATCACTGGGTATTCGAAAAAGCCAGATGCCATCACTGGGTATTCGAAAAAGCCAGCGACGTACCAAGCCCGCTTGGCCGCCCGCTCGTCCTTGCAGGCGTACATCCGCTGGTAGAGGGTCATGCCCACAAGCCAGATGGGGATGATGGTCACCATCCAGTTGACGAAGGTCAGTGGCGCAATATTGCCCAAGGAAAAATACGCAGCCGGAAGGCTTGAGCGCATGCCGGGCAGGCCCCCCAATTCATGGCCCAAAAGCACCCGCAGCACCACGATCGCAAGCCCGCAGAGCAGAATGATCCACTGAATGGTGTCAGTATAGATGACCGCTTTGAGCCCCCCCACCACCGTGTAGAGCACCGTGACCGTGGCGATGACCCACAGCGAGAAGGTCAGAGGATCCAGATTCCACGGGGCTGACGTGATCACGGTAGCCGAGGCCAACTTGGCCCCCGCGAGGATTTGGGCGCCGGAAAAACCGAGGTAACCGAGACCAGAGATCACGGCCGCCAGCAGCGCCGTGGCATCGCCAAAGCGCCAACGGAGAAAGTCGGGATAGGTCAGC
>JAFCZD010000633.1 GCA_019314525.1 Deltaproteobacteria bacterium | reverse complement strand
AGCGTCGAGCCCCACATCCACGAGCTTCACCTGCTTAACCTTGGGCGCAGGGGCGGATGCCACCATGCGAGGGGGAGCGCCCACCGGCGCGGGCGACTGACATGCCGCACAGAGGGCCGCCAAAGAGCCAAGAGCGATGATGAGCTTCACGACAACCTCCAGCAGCTAGAGCGAAGTGGCAAGCTAGCAGCTGAGGTGCGCATGACAAGCTGCGTTATTTCTCCCTGTAATTCGATGGACAGCAAGGTTTGCGCAAGAGCCTCGTACTAGAGGACACATCAACCAACGAGAGCCACAATGATTCGAACCCTCAGCTTTGCACCGCCCATGTCCCCTGTTGTGTTGATGGGCGGGCTGCTAGGTCTTTCCATCCTCACAGGGGCAACCGAGGCCAGCGCTGCTCGACACCGAGATTTCAGACCCATACGAACCACACAAGCTCTTCCCACTTTTAAGAATCGACAGGTCGTCGGGCAGATGGTCTTCTCCACCACCTATTTCTCTCCCACGGCAAAGCAGCCCAAACCTCTGATGACCACGCTGCGGTTCCGTCAGAAAGCCCCGCCTCGCATAGATTGGGTTGGCCGCGCGTACTTTCCGTGCACCTTAGGCCAAGCACGCGCCTCTCTGGCTCGACCAACGCGCAACCACAAGCTCGTGGACATCGTCTACCTCAAGGGCAAAGGCGTGCCCTCTGGCCAGAAGGTGATCCGCATGGTCTCACCTCTTCGCCGCAAGGAGTGGGCCTGGAATACGGTGATCTTTTCGGGGAAGAACGAGATGAATCGGCACCTGCGCTCGCTACGACCGGGTAACTACGAGATGACCGTATGGACCCAATACGAGCAAGACCGGCGCGTACGGAACAGGGTAACAGGCCGCACAGAATGGCAGCCCGCCCACGATCTATCTCCGCTGGGGCAGCTCGGGGATCGAGACCGAGGAGCACTCGGGCTCTGGGCTAATAGACCCGTTGCGTCGTAGGCCCAAAAAGCAGACCGTGTGTCGCCCAGGAGCGAGGGCTGGCAAGGGGACGACCACGGGCCTGTAGGGGGGCGCCGCCACGCGATACCCCCGGCGACGAACCTTCTGCCGATAACCCTGCCACGCCGCAAAATCGTCGAAGGGGGGTGCCTTGCCACCGTTGAGTTTGTAGTCGAGATCGTAAAGAAGCGTCTTGAGGGGATAAGGAATGATGCTCTCCTTCTTCTTGCGGCGCATCATCAAGGCAAAGCGCTCAGCATAAACAGGCATCAGCTGCAGCAGATGAACGTAGGGCCAACGCACCCTCTTGAGGGTCTCATAGCGCTTGGCCATTCCCGCGCGCCCCTTGGCGTTGAGATGTGTGGCCAAGCTGCTACGACTGCCCCAGAAGCTGGTCTGCTTGAATTCATTGGCCCACACAGGCCTCGAGTAGAGCTGAATTGTCTTCCCCCGAGCGTCCTGATAGCTGACCTCTACCTGATAGCAGCCTGGCAAGAGGGTGCCCTTATTGAAGAAGATCGAGACAATGCCACAGCGGCCCGTGGTGGAGGTCACCAACGAGTCGCAGCGCTTGATGGACTTATCAAGCAGCCGAATGGGCCTGCCGAAGTCGATCACCCGCATGGCGAGACCTTTGCCCATCAACGTGCGCCGGGGCGCAGGGTACCGAGGCCGATAGATGAGGCGTTTGGGGTTTCCCATGGCCTTCAAGAGCGGCTTTGGCATATTCCACACGCCCGCGGCCGCGAAGCCCATGTAGCGCGGGTCTAGGCGGCGCTCCTTCCAATGAGGATGGCGCGGGTGACGCAGCAGCCGCAGGGTGACCTCACGGGGGTAGTCCTGAAGGATCACCCTCAGCTCCCACTCTGTGTTTCCCTTGCGGGCGGTAGAGCGATTGACGAAGTGCGCGTGGAAGCCATGTCCCAGGACCATTTCTTTGGCACGGGTGGGAAAGAGCGTGTGCATGCGCTGGCGAATGCGTCGCTCCTCCACCGCCCTGTCGACGAACTTCAAGCTGCGCCACGCTAGGCCCGCTCGCTTGCCTATGAGCACCTGGCCACTCTGGTAGAGTATCGCGGAGGTGGTGGCAGCTGCAAAGGGAGGCGGGGAGTCTTTGCGGTCAAAGAGCAAGACAGCGGCGAGAGCCTGGTGGGCGAGGACCGCTTTGTGGTCACGAATCGGGCCCCAAAGCATCAGGTCTCTTCCCGCGAGGTAAGCCCCAAGGAGCTTGCGGCGGGCTGCGCTGAGCACGAGCCCCTTGGGGATACCAGGTGCGCGCTGGGGCAGCGAACGCAACTCGCGCCAAAGGTCGAGCAAGGCTGGGTCCAGGCGCAAACCCGCGATGACGCTCAGCCTGGCCTTGGCGTGCCGACCCGCCTGACGATGCAGCTTCGTGTTGTGTAGGTGCTGCTCTGCGTGCGTTGGCGTCATGATCAAACCACCCGCTTTTTCCAGCGCGCTCACGCGCTGGCTCAGCTTCGCCAGCCGCTCCTTCACCGCCAGAAAAGCTGCGTCGAGACGCAGCGCGGCCCGCAGAGCCTGCTTCTCCGCGGCTGGGCGCCTGGCATCTCGGGCGTTGAGGCTACGCGCATAATGCTTGAAGGCCTCATAGCTGCGCGTCCCTCGCGCGCCGACCTTTTTCTGTGCCAAAAGAGAGAGCTTGGCTCCGATGCCCTTCAAGAGCTTCTGCGCCAGTTTGCGCTGCAGCGTGAAAAAGCTCGTCGTCGGCCCCTGCTCCCGCACGGCCAGCACCACCTTGGCCTGCTCCACGTCCAACACACGAGCCTCGATTGAGAGGCTCTTGCCAAGCTGTAGATAGCTCCCCGTGAGCAAATAGGCGGCGCCCAAACCCTTGCCAAGCTTCGCCGCCGTCGTCTTGTCGAAGTAGGGGTTGCGTTGCAGCTTGATCTCCGTGAGCAGCGCATTGAGCCGCTCACGCTCCACCACCACCACATCATCTGCCAGCGAGAGATCGGTGATCAGCATATCCGCCAGCCCTTTGGCCAATGGATCGAGGGCCTTCTGTCCCGAACGATTGGCGAAGTAGCTGACGGCCAAGCGCACCTTCGTAGCCTCGGCGGGGAGGGCCACGAGCATGATTAGAGCCACCAAAACGGCATGGTGCGCGCTGAACCTGTGCGAGGGGGCGGAGCCAATGTGAGCGGGGTCAACCATCAAGATCGCCAGCGAGGGCCGCTGAGCCAAGGGTCCAGATCTGGCGGCCGCTCTTGAGGGTCTTTTTGTGGATGGTGACATCTTCGGCACCTTCCGCCTCCGCGATGGCCTGAAGCTCAGCCACATCCTCAGAGCTTCCGTCGCAAAAGCCCATGGGCCGTGGATTGTTGGGCAGCAGCAGTTGGACTTTGAACTCACCGCGATCCCAGCGGGTCTGGTTGGCGTTATCGTAGGGATAGATCATGGGGGCAGCGTAGCCGACCCCCAAGCCAAGATCACAAGAAACAGACACCTCTCGCGTTTTCGATGGGTGCCGCCCCTCGTGTGCTGCTCCAGGGCCCTGAAATCACATCGGCTTGCTCTTGGCACCCCGCATGCTTTGTGCACCGACCGAGATGACATACACAAAGACTTCTACAATTTTCTGTCTTGGTGCCCTCCTCGGCGTGTTCCTCCTGGGATGCGCGGCGGGCGACCAAAATTCTGTGCAGCTACCGGACTATTTCGAAGGAGCCGACTACGACGCAGAACACCCCAACGCGCCTCTCGGGGGCGGAAAAGCCGACGGCTACCCCCTCAGTTATGACGTCCCTGACCTTCCCCGCCTTGAACGGCCCGAGGTTATCGTCTCCCTCAGGGGGCTAACGGTGCACCTCTTCGATCGCGCCACAGGCTACTCGCGCGTCTACCCGGCGGGCGTTGGCGTCAAGAATAGCGTCGGGGAGAGCATCACCCCCAGCGGACACTTCGCCAGCGGCGATGACCCAAACCAGGGCTGGTGGTATGTGCCCCGGCGTTGGGTGCCTGAGTACTTCGGAGGTTTGCCCTTCTTGCGCATCACGGCTCAGAACAGTCGTGGCTACAACACCTATGGACTTCACGGCCCCATCACCAGCACCCTGATCCGCGGCTACGTTTCCCATGGATGCATCCGCATGGCCAAAGATGACATCGTGGAGCTCTTCTATTTGGTGCGCGACCACCCCTCCACACCGATCACCCTGCAAAAGGAAGTCGAGCGTGACGCTATGGGCGCTGCAGTGGATGTTGGCAGCACGTTGACGCTCTGGAAACCAGGCGTGGCCATCCAATATGGCGAGAGCGTCGGGCCAGCCCCCTGGCAGGTCGTGACAGCAGATTCA
>JAFCZD010000632.1 GCA_019314525.1 Deltaproteobacteria bacterium | reverse complement strand
GACGGCGGTGCTGCTGGCTGTGTACGTCCACCCATCGCAGCCGTCGAAGGTGCCGTTGATATCACATTTGCTGCATGAGCCCTTCAAGGGGCCTGAGCAATACCAGTTGGCTTCGATGGCGCACGTCGAACTGCAACCATCGCCAGGCGTTGTGTTGCCATCCTCACACGTTTCGACTCCAGCGTGGAGGAAGCCATCATTGCAGGAGGCTGGCTCACAGGTGCCCTCAGGGCCGCTGGGGCAGGCGTCATCTGTGGCATCATTGCCATCATCGCAGAGCTCGTTGTTGAGCCAGATGAAGCCATCACCACAGCGCGCAGGCTGGCAGCTGCCGCAGAAGCCACTCGGGCATTGATCGTTGAGATCTTCGTCTCCGTCGTCACAGCTTTCGCCCTGATCTGGTGCTCCGTTGCCGCAGAGCGCGGGGAAGCGGGCGATGGGCGCGCAGGTGTCAGGGGTGCCCAGGTCCACGGTGGTATCGGGAGCCCCCTGATCTATTGTCATGTCGGAGATAACATCCGCAGTTTGTGCATCAGCGACGCGCAGGTCGCGTATGGCGACTCCGTCTGTTGACAGGGTGTCTGTTGACAGGGTGTCTGTTGACAGGGTGTCTGTTGACAGGGTGTCCAGCCGGACAACCATGTCGATGCTCCTGCCATCGTTGGAGGCGTCAGGGGTTCGCACGGGCAATTGGTCACTGCATCCAGTGCTGAGCAGAAGAGTGACGATCAAGCAAGCGCGCATGGAGGCACCACCTTTCGCTGCTACAGTCGAGTGTATACAGACAGTATTGATCGAGAACACTCTTAGGGCCATTGTCGTTGCGATGGAGACCCCAAAAGCGCCCACCCGTTCTCTTCGCCCCCTCCGCGAGCTGTGCTCAGGTGGGGCGGTTGCCCGCCTGATGTTTGGCGCTCTCGTGACCCACTTGGGCGCGCGATATCGTTATTTCCCGCTCTTCGCTCGCTTGGAGGGTGAGGCGTTGTGTGGTGCGCTGGAGGCTCGGGCCGAAGGACTCTGTTTGCAGCTGCTCGACTCGCCCACGCAGCTTGCCGCCCTGCACGCCTTTGGCTGGGGGCGATTGGACCGCTGGATTCGCGCCCAGCTGGTCGCCGGCATGGTCACCGCCCAAACCACCAGCGTGAATAACGATCACGTGAACGACGATCATGTGACCCAGCGCATAGCCAGGGAGCTGGTGCTGGCTTTGGCTGAAGACCAGCGAATCCTCGCGGAGGGAGGCATCGTCGCCACCTCACGTGCGTTGCCTCCTGTCCTCGAGGTGGTCGTTGGATCGCTGCCCGCGCTAGAGGAGCCCACCCTCGCCCCATGGCAGATCTGGGTCATTACCAGTGGAGAGGGCCTTGGGCTCTGGGGGCTGATCCTCAGGGTCGGCCAACCCATCACAGCGCTCCTCGTGCATGACGCGTCAGCGGTGGCCGCTACCGATGACGCAGTGCTCATGCCAGACGCAACGGGCCTCCATGAGGCGCTGGTAGTCGCCCCTTGGTGCCCCCTAGAGTTTGGATCCGAACAGCTCGAGGGCTATGTGGCGTCTGTCGTTCCAGTGGATCTCGCCGAGCCGCTCCCGCCTGTGTCTCAGGCTCAGGCAGAGCTACGGCGGATGTTTGGGAATTTTGCGCGTGGGCGCACACAGCGCGTTGCACCGCCCAAGGGGCGGTGTTAGCGTTAGATCCTCTTGAAAACTGAGCATTGGAGGGGGGATGGACGAGAGCCAAGACGTCGTCTGGGTGCCCTGCGCAGCTGAGGCCGTTATTTTTGTAGGCAGTGAACAGCTCTTTTGTTCGGTGCTCAATGCTCTGAGCTGCCGCTTGGGATGCACAGTTTCTTGCGCCTCAACATCAGCCTTCCCTATCTTGAGGAAGTGATCGATCTCGACGGTTTTACGGCGCGTGAAGATCTCACCGACGAGGGGCAGTACGAAGTCGCTGTGCGCTTTCACGAGATTTCGCGTCACGCCGAGACGCTGATCTTGACCTTCATTCGTTGGTTCGAATTGCAACAACAACTGCCAGCGCCCCGAGTTGAACCAACGGCGCCACCAGCCCCACGAGTAAAACCTGCGCGCGCGCTGCGCCCTTCGGCGCAAAAACAGTGGGTCCCTGGGCGTAGCGTTCGACCAGGTGCGAGCTCGACGCCGCGGATTGGAAGCACGTCGTGGTTGGGTGACCACGCCCCGAGCACGCCCATTGAGCGATCTAACACCGCTGAACGCGCGGTGGTTGCTGTGCCGGAGAAGGTCGTGCAGTGGACAGACGAGCAGGATCTCGGCGCGCTCTATCGGGCTGCGTTGGACGAACTGGCCGTAGAACAGAAGAAGAAGCGCAAGAAGCGCTGAGCTGGTCGCGAAGCGCAAGAAACGAAAGATCCCCTCTAGTTACGCATGCTGATCAGCGGGGCCGGCACGCGCCCGCCGTGGCGTACGAAGCCCGCGCAGCCGAAGGGGTTGACGGCCTGTACTTGAGCTGTACCCAGCAAGCCGCCCCACTCCCATGACTCCCCGGCCTTCTTGCCAGGGATGGGCAGGATGCGCACGGCGGTGGTCTTGTTGTTGACCACGCCGATAGAGATTTCGTCGGCGATGATAGCGCTGATGGTCTCTGCGGGGGTGTCGCCAGGGATCGCCACCATGTCTAGGCCTACAGAGCACACCGCGCTCATGGCTTCGAGCTTCTCGATGGAGAGCGCGCCACACCGGGCGGCCTCGATCATCGCGTGGTCTTCGCTCACGGGGATGAAGGCACCTGAGAGGCCTCCGACTGAAGAGGAGGCCATCAAGCCGCCTTTCTTCACTGCGTCGGTGAGCAGCGCCAAGGCCGCTGTGCTGCCTGGTGCGCCTGCGTGTTCGAGCCCCATGGCTTGCAAGATCTCTCCGACAGAGTCGCCAATGGCGGGCGTCGGCGCCAAGCTAAGATCCACCACACCGAAGCGCGCAGCGCCCCCGAGGCGGCGCGCCACCTCACGGCCTACAAGCTCCCCTGCCCGGGTCACCTTGAAGGCCGTGCGCTTGATGAGCTCGGCCATGGTTGCGAGATCGCAGTTCGGGTTGCGCTCCACGAGGCGTCGCAGGGCTGAGTTGACGACACCTGGGCCGCTCACACCGACGTTGAGTACGAGCTCTGCCTCGCCCACGCCGTGCATCGCGCCGGCGATGAAGGGGTTGTCATCGGGGATATTGGAAAAGACCACCAGCTTGGCGCAGCCAAGGCCGCCCTGGTCGGCGGTGTTCTCTGCGAGGGCCTTGATTTGCTCTCCCATCAAGAGGATGGCGTTCATGTTGATGCCAGCGCGGGTGGTGGCGACGTTGACGGACGAGCAGACCCGCTCTGTACAGGCCAGAGCCTTGGGGATGGAGCGGATCAGCACCTCATCGCCCGGTGTCGCGCCCTTTTCCACGAGCGCGGAGAAGCCGCCGATATAGTCCACGCCCACATCGGCTGCGACGCGGTCCATGGCCTGGGCGATGGGAGTGTAGTCGTCAGCGCCTGTGGCTTCGGCGACGAGGGAGACGGGGGTCACAGAGAGGCGCTTGTTGGTGACGGGTACGCCCAGCTCTTCTTGAACCTCATTGATGGTGGGCACAAGCGCCGAGGCGACCTTGTGGATGTGATGGTAGACACGGTCGGCCATGCCCTCGATGTCAGGTCCAGCGAGGCTCCTCAGGGAGACACCCATGGTTACGGTACGGATATCGAGGTGTTCCTCCTCGATCATTTGCAGGATCTCGGTCACCTCATCGCTTTGCCACAGCATCGTTGAAAACCTCCAGAACCCCCGTTGAAAGTGCGGATTGAGAGTACGGAGCGGACTATAGCGGGTTTGGGATAAAGACAGCTATGGAGAAAAGACCACGATGAAGCCGTCATCACTACCCCCAAAGGGGATGGCCTGGCTGCCAAAGGTGAGGGCGGTCTGGGCTCGCCCCACCATGGCGAGTCGACCGCTGGCGTTGCAAGCGAGACCGTAGGCAACCTCTTCGCGGTTATTGCCCCAAGTTTGCGGTGAAACGGGTGTGCCATCCAGGCTCATACCGTTGGCGAGGAAGATATCTATTCCGCCTGCGGATGTGGCCAGATCTGAGCCCCAGCTGATTTGCCCCTCGAAGCGACCTGCGAGGAAATACCGGTCCCCTGTGGTGCAGAGGGCTAGCGGGGTCGCTGTGGCGCCGCTGTTGAGGTATTGAAAATCGGGCCATCGGTTGGCGCCCGTCTTGGCATCTCGTGCCGTTACGAAGCCACGGCTTGCTGACGCGGAGAACATGGTCTCCCCAGTCGCGTAGAGGGTGTCTCCGCCAAGGGCCAGGGCCATCACTTCGTCGAAATAAGGGGTCTCCAGAGCGACTGCCCAGGCATAGGCGCCGTCTTCATCCAATGACAGAACCAATCCATTATAGTTCGCGGCTGGGATTGTGTGACCAAGCACCGTCACCGAGGAGCCGTAGCGGGCGCCTGTGTAAACATTTCCCACGTCGTCCACCACGGTCGCCAGGGCGCGATCAAGGACGCCATCTCCCAGAAATACCACAGCCGAGAGATACCCTCCGTCTACCGCTTGGTAGCGGGCGACGAAGCCATCCTGGATGTCCCGGGTGGTTTCTGGCCCACCGCCGAAGTCAACATTGTTGCCTGCTTGTCCGGCGGCGCTCACGATGCCGCCGCCGGTGGCGACGCTCCAGACGATGTCGGATCCCGTGCTGTGTACGCCAGTGGCCCAACGCACGCTTCCACTTGCGCCGTCTAGGCGTGTCAGGAACCCATCATAGTTGCCAAGATGTTGAATGAGAGTGCTACCGATCATGGTGTCTCCGCCGATGCCTCCACCGACATAAACATCGCCACCTGGGTCGAGAGCGATGCTCGTGCCCCAGTCTGCTCCTGCGCCACCAAAGCGTTGCGCCCAACGGAGCACTCCCGTGGCGTCATAGCAGGCGACAAAGATGTCCTCGACGTTTCCATTACTTGTCAGGGAGGTTCCGCTAAAATCTACGGTGCGCTCGAATGAGCCGGTGACGCAGATATTCCCAGCGGCGTCCATGGCTGGGACGTGGGGAGGGGCAGTGTGTCGTGGGTGCTGTCTGGGAGCGTATCGTAGGTGCTGTCTCCGAAGAGGTCGCTGGCGCTGTCTGGTCCGAAGAGGTCGGAGGCGCTGTCTGGCACGAACATGTCTGGCACGAATACGTCGTAGGTGCTGTCTGGCACGAACATGTCTGGCACGAAACCATCGTGGGTGCTGTCTGGCACGAACATGTCTGGCACGAAACCATCGTGGGTGCTGTCCGGTGCAAACACATCGTGGGTGCTGTCCGGCGCGCTGTCAGCTGGGAATACATCGTAGGCCCTGTCCGGTACGAACGCATCACGAACGCTGTCTGGTACGAATGCATCACGGGTGCTGTCTGGTACGAACGCATCATCGTTGCTGTCGTGGGTGTTTTCGCTGCTCTGGTCTGCCAGACCATCTGCCAGACCATCTACGAGACCATCTACGAGACCATCTACGAGACCATCTACCAAAACCTCACCATCCCAGAGCCCCGCATCGTGAGTTAGGGCTGCTGCGTCACTTGTCGTGGCCGAGCTATAGCCTGCAAGGCCCTGACAAGCCGTCGCACTGAGCGCAAGGGAGATGGTCAACCAGATGAGTTTCATGAGGGGCTGAGCATATCACGATATGGACCCTCAGGGATCGACTCTGAGTATGGTCCCCTGCTCTGCGACTCAGCGAGCCTTCAGCTCTGGGATCGCAGCGCAGCGCAGATAGCCAGGGTAGGCGGCGACGACCTTCTGCAAGGCTGGAGGCAGGCCAAGCTTGCCCAACGTGAGCCGCACCAGGCGTTGATTCTTGCTGAGGGTCCACGCTTGCAGGCCCTCGTTCTGCCGGCCCTTTTTCTTTTTACCAAGAGCGCCGGTGAGGTCAGCGAAGCGAATGGTGGAACCGCAATCGAAGCGCAGGTCGGAGAGCGCGACGCGCAGTTGAGTGGTTTTGGCGCCTGCCTGGCGGAAATGCACCACCTTACGCCGCTGATCGTAGACGATCTGCCATTTGCTGTAGCTGCCACTTTGCACGCCCACGAGGGTGCGAAACGCCGTCTTCACTGGATTCGCAAGCTTCGAACTCTTCCCTTTCGGGCGCACCACATCGGCGGCCCTGGCGAAGCGCGCCAAAGAACCACGGCCCGCACGAGAGCCATCGCCGCGCCAGTAGCTGAGTGATTGGGCGTAGGTGTTATTGGTGATCGCAGGCACGGGCAGCGACGCACCACGGGTAATCACCTGTTTGCCGTCGACGTGCTCAACGACGGCACAGCGGCTTTGAGCGTCGCATACCAGGTAGTGCACCTTTCCATGTACTGGGGAGATTCCATGGGTGCGCGCCAACTTCAAAGCCTCGTCGAGGGTGGCGGCTTGGTCGAGCAGGAGTTGGATCCACTGCAGCTCGTTCACGGCCGGTTGCCCCGTGGGGATGGGCGCATAGCGGGTGGCGTTGAGCCAGAGGATCTCCACGACCAGCCCGGCGTCGTTCATGCCGCCGTTGGGCATGCCGCGGCCATATTGATTGAAGGTCACGCTGCCGTGGCGTGACACCCAGCGTGTGGGCTTCGCCTTGGGTGAGCTCAGGAGCGCGACTTTTTTCATCCCGCGCTTGTTCACCAGCAAGAAGCCCTCAGCGATATGCCAGTCGTAGCTCTTACCCACGATGGCGTAGCCGGGCAGGGCGAAGGCGGTGCATGCTTGGGCGTGGTGTGGGGCGGTCAAGGCGAGGGCTGTGATGAGGGCGGCTGCAAAAGGCGCGCGTGAGATAAGCATGGGCTTCCTCCGAGTAAATCGGAGCGAGTGTAGGGCAGAAGGGAGAAGCGTGCAGCAAGGATGGTGCTCGGGCCCTCGGGGGAGGTTCACGGCGCCCTTGGCTACAAACCCAACCTCTCGCGTAGTTTCTCGTGCCCATTGTCGTGCAGTGACCGCGTAGACGCGCAACCACCGAAGTCCATACGTACCGTATCTGTGAGTTCCATCACGTGATCCCACGCCAAGACGTGTTAAGAGCGGGGAAGAATGTAAGGGAGGCTCTACATGCGACATTCAGCGATGATCGCTCTTCTATTCTCGACATCGATGTTCACGTCCACGGCTTGGTCTCAGGCTCCGGCATCAGCGCCAGTGCCCGCACCCGCTGCGGTTCCAGCCACTGTGGCCCCAACCACCTCTACACCTGGAGCAGCCGCTCTCACTCGCTATCGTGCTGAGTCGATTCAGATGCAGTTTTCTCTATGGCAGGGTGGGATAGCGCTGAAGCGCGGTGGGAAGAAGCTCGAGTTGGGCTTTTTCGGCGGCGACGCACGAGAGATCTTCGCTGACTCGGCTCGCGCCATGGACGCCGCGAGCACCTATCGCAAATTGAAGATCAGCGGTGGCGTGCTCTGGATGCTTGGCTTGGCGGCCCTCGTGG
>JAFCZD010000631.1 GCA_019314525.1 Deltaproteobacteria bacterium | reverse complement strand
CCCCTACTCCACCGCTGGCTGGCTGAACACCACGCCGTCTTCCAAGCGCAGCGCGGTGAGCTCCCCGCCCCAAACACATGCGCTGTCCAAGGCGACCCAGCCCTCGCCCTGCCCAAAGCCGCGGGCGGCCCAATGCCCGAAGAGCACGGTTTCACCCTCTTCATCACGCAGCTCATACCAAGGTCGCGTCCCCGCTGGCAGGGCCGCGAGCCCGCCTTTGAACTCCAAGTTCATCGAGCCATCGGAGCGCACACCACGCATACGGGTGAAGGCGTCCAAACCCAGCACGCGACGCCGATTCAGCGTATGCGCCTCATCGTAGCGTTCGCCCCAGCTCGCTCGCTTCGAGCGACGACGCCAACGACGTAAGAGTTCGGCCCAATGATCACCCTGCAGCTCAGCCTCTAGCTCACGAGCCAAGGCCTCCGCCTGCTTGAGCGTCCATTCGGGCAAGAGCCCAGCATGTACCAGCACCCAAGCACCCTCGCGGTGCAGCAGGGGGCGATGCCGAAGCCAAGTGACAAGTTCCGTGCTCTCCACCGTATTCAGCACCTCGTCCAGGGTGTCTCGCCCCCGAGGGGAGACGACGCCCGCGGCGCAGGCCAGAAGGTGCAGGTCGTGATTGCCCAACACGGTGAGAACGCTCTCCCCCTGGGCCTTCATCCAGCGCAAAACGTCAAGGGAGCGCGGGCCGCGGTTGACGAGGTCTCCTGCGAACCAGAGGCGGTCGTGGCGGGGGTCATAGTCCAACAAGACCAGCAGCGCCTCGAGAGACGCGAAGCACCCTTGAACATCGCCAATGGCATAGACGCTCACGAGATCACCTCAAACTCACCTTCAGAGCAACTCGCGATAATGACGAGCGAGGTCGCCAAGGTTATGCGCCACCAACACAGCACAGATCACGTAAGCCAGGCAGGGCAGCACTGCGCCCAGAGAGCGCCCTACCGTGGGGACAAAATGCGCTGCGGTGAGCAACATCAACCAGAGCAACGCGCTGAAGTCCCAGCCGCTGTAGGCACGCTTGGTGATCGTGCGCAGCACCCAAGTACCCGTGACGCGCCAGGAGACGATGATCACCAGCAGCGAGAAGGCCAGGGTGTCCATGGCCCCGAGCAGATAGAGCACGGCGTAGCCAACGCAGAGCAGAACAAAGGGGATATGCGCCACGATATGACGGCCTAGGCGTGGGTAGTAGAAGACATTGAGGCGTAGCTGCACGGCCCCCGCGATGAGCACCATTCCCGTCTTCACCAAGGGGTTGATTCCGATGGTTGGCAACAAGAGAGCAGCCGCTAGATAGCCCAGTGAGACAAAGAACTGTCCATCGACTCCGCTCGTACCAGGGTGCACAAAACGTCCACTGAAATGATAGAGCACGAGCTGAGCGTTATAGATCAGCGTCGTTGTTATGAGGATCAGCACCACCTGCCACGGTTCCAAGCCGAGGGCGAGTCCGAGACCTGCTGACACCATGGGCACATGAACCGCGTCCAGCCAATGGTCGAGAAACTCACCAAGTTTGCTCGTGCGTCCCGTGCGTCGCGCCTGCATGCCGTCGAGGCAGTCCGCTGTCATGGAGAGGAAAACCCCAACGCCAGCACCTGCCAGTGCTAGCCCTTGCCCCAAGGGGGCAAGCTGCGTCGAGAGGTAGGTGAGCCCCAAGGTGAGCCAGGCCACGAGGGTCCCTATGAGGGAGATGGTGTTGGGCGCCACGCTCTCGGGAACCCAGCGCAGCAAGGGTGTGAAGAGCCTCTCCACGAGGATCGGCTCCAGTCCCGAGTTCACCTCCGCGTGAAAACCTTCCTGCGAGGGTTGCTCTTCGGCGGTGTCATGGTCATTCACCGTGCTCACACCGGCTCACCGTAGAGGGTGTCGATCTCCATCTCTGCCAGGGTCTCAGCCATGGCGGAGATGAACGCACGCATGTCGTCAGCCGTCACCGCGCCCATATTTGCCAAACGGAAGGTCGACTCTTTGGCCCCCTTGCCAGGATAAATGGTGAAGCCCTTGGCATAGAGGTGATCGTGCAACTCATCAAAACCGTAACGTGAGTGATCTGGCTCCACATAAGCTGTGAGGATCCCCGAGAGTTGTTCTTCAGGCAACAAGCGGCGAAAACCCAGCCCACGCATCCCGCCGTCGAGGGCCTCAAAGCATTGACGATATCGACGATGCCGCCCGGCCCCACCCTCCTCGGCGAAGTACTCCTCGAGGGCCTTGGCAAGCGCGTAGACCACCTGCACCGGCGGCGTGTAGCGCATCTGCCCAGACGTCTCAAAGAAACGATGCTGGAGGGGCAAGTTTAGGTAGAGTGACCGCCCTGCCACAGGCTCCATACTCTCCAAGGTCTTGCGCCGACAGATGACGAAGGAAAGCCCCGCCATACCCTGGATGCATTTATTGGCGCTAGAGACGAGGTAGTCAGCGCCAAGGGCCTCCACATCCATGGGCAGACCCGCGTAGCTCGACATGGCGTCGACGATGGTCTCAACCCCTCGCTCGTGGCAACAGGCGGCAATCTCAGAGACGGGATTGAGCATGCCCGTGGAGGTCTCGTGGTGCACCACGAAGAGGTGGCTGAAACGCCCTGCATCGAGCTTCTCGGCGATGGCCTCAGGATTGGGCCAACCGCCCACGCCGAAGCTGATGACGTCGTGGGCCATGCCATAGGCTCGCGCCATCTCCGCCACGCGTTGACCGTAAGAGCCGTTGGCCACCACCAAGAGGCGCCCATCAGCGGGCACCACACTGGAAATGGCTGCCTCCACCGCGGCTGTGCCCGAGCCACAGAAGAGCACGGCGGTGAACACGTCGCCGTCGTGTACGACGCGCACCAGGCCCTCACGCACGGCGAGCATCGCCTCGCCGAACTCACGTTCTCGCGGGCAAATATCAGGCGAGGTCATCGCTTGCTTGACGCCCTCGGTGGTATTCGCTGGGCCTGGGTTGAGCAGGATCATGCGTCGTTCGTTATTGTGCATCCTTAGCCTCCAACTCGAGCAGCGCAGGGTAGAGGTCTTGGCGCAAGGCCGCATACTCTGCGGGGCTGTCTACCTCCATGAAGGGCAACCTTGGAGAAAACACCGCGCGCATATGCCCCAAGAGCATCAGCCGCTGTGTTAACTCCTCGTGCTCGGTGGCCCGCTTAGCGGGCCCAAAGCCCTTGTATTGTAGGCTCGACGCAGGCGCATCAGGGTTGCCCAACATCCAGTCCATCACCTCACGAACGAGCGCATGGTCAGTGGGAGAAAATTTGACGATGCCCGTGGCCTCGCCCAAACACGGAGCACCTCCTGTGACAGCCGTTGAGAGGCCCTTGCCGAGAAAGCGTGGTGCCTCAGGCGCTCCATAGGCCAAGACCTCCTCGCTATCCCCTACAGTCTCACCCACGATCAGCAGCGCACTCTCTTCT
>JAFCZD010000630.1 GCA_019314525.1 Deltaproteobacteria bacterium | reverse complement strand
CCGGAGTCGCCGATCTGGCGCTCCGCTCAGGTCAGCGCCTGCTTTTGCTGCTGGATGATCTCGACCTCGCCCCAGATCCCCAGCGCTGCCTCTGGCAAATCCTCGAGCTGCGACGAAAACTCGAAGGGCCAGCTGCTTCCCAGGTGGCGTTGGTGATCGCCTCGACACCCGAGACCTGGCGTGAGGCCGGGCCAGCCGCTCACGCGGCCGAAAGCCAAGTTGTTTTCCAGCACATCGATCTGCTGCAACCAGGCGAGGTCGCGCTGCTGGCAGAAGAGCTCTCGCTGCGCCACCCGAGCGTCTGCGTGAGCCCCACGCGTGATGAGGGTGGGCCCCTGCAATTCCCGTGGGCTTGGGGCGCCTTGGAGGAGCTCGCCCCCCTTCGCGGCCGTGAAGCCAACGCTGGGGAGGAGCCCACACCCCTCAACGCGCTGGACGTGGCAGAGGCATACCGGCAACGCTGGACGCGAGGCTCACCAGAGCGTGAGGCCCTCGTCTGGCTCGCCGATGAGGTGTTGAGGCGCGGCGAAATTCGCGCTCTGCTCGAAGATTGCCCCACGGGCCTGCAGCTGGCGGTAGATGGGCTCTTGCGCGGAGGTGTGCTCGATCGTCACGGCAGCGGCGCCGTGCGCCTACGCTTCGACTGGTTCCTCGAATATCTGCTGGCCCGGCGCCTCTCCAAATATGGGGCTCAGGTTGACGAAAGCGGAGCACGCAGAAGCAAACCAAACAAACCAGGCAAGCCAGCGCCACTTGATGCACACGCGCTATTGCAGCACGCCTTCCATCGATCGTCGACCCGGCGGGCCGCGCAAGTCTTCCTGCGCTCAGCGACCCTCGCCGTGGGTCTACGACAAGATGAAACACTGCTGCATCACCTCCTGAAGAGCAGCCACCGCGAAGCACCCTGCCTCGTCGCCGAGATCATCGCCCACGCCGCCCAGATCGGCCCGAGATGGCAGGCTCGTGTCAATGCGCTCGTCTCGGAGGCTTTGACGCGAGCTCGCCCTCGCATTCGGCAAGTGCTGGTGGAGCGCGCCGCCGCCATAGGGCTCGATGATGTGCTCGCCCGGGCCCTGCTCAGCAGCGAGCCCGAAGAACAGACCGCTGCCATGACCGGGCTGCGTGATTGGCTTGAAAAGAGCGTGTGTAGTCAGAACGCCGCTGGGGCGGTCTTGGAAAAAGCTTTCGGCCACGCCTCGACCTTGGGGGGCGCCATCGCCATAGAGGGCTTGCTAGAGGCCTCTTTGGCGTGGACCGCATGCCATCTTGAAGCCAGCCCAGACGAGGAACTCTCTGCAGCTCTCAACCTCATAACAGAACATTGGCGATCATTGCTCCTATCACCATCCTTTCGCCCAAGAGGCCTCTCAGGCAACCTGCTCTTGCGCCAGCTGACGCGGCGGGTGACGCGGCGTCTGGACCGTCTTGGCGAAGGCACGCCGTGGAGCACTGCATGGACAACAACCTGTCGCCTGCCAGAGGAAAAAGAGCTCTTGCTGCGTGACCTGGCCCGAGCCATTGAGGAGCCAACCTCCGTGGCCACCCTGCGCAGACACACGCGTGAGGCTTTCCACCTGCCCAGCGCACCCGGGCTCATGCTGCTTCAAGCGGCCTGGGTCGCCAACGGCCCAGCGCACCCGAAAGAAGCCGCCGAGGCCCTCAACGCGCTCTGCGCCCAGGCCCTCCGAGAACCTCGTCATCACGCCTGCGCCCAATCATGCGTGCTCTCGCTCTGTCTGCTGGCGCGCCATCAACACCTAAGCGACGCAGATCGCGAAGAGATCGTCGCAAGCCATGACCGCGCCCTTGAACGCTACCTTGCCACCACCCATGGCCATGTCGTCTTTGAAGGAGACCAGCCGCTGCGCGTGCTGCACCTAGCTCGCGCCACGCTCCTCGCCGATCAGGTAGCTCCTGACCGCCTCGTCGAGCGCACGCACCCCGCGTTGCGCATGATGATCGAGCGAGCCCTCGCCCGAGGCGACTGCGAGCTGCTGGTGGACCTCATCAGCGAGATCAGCCGGCTCGGCTTCCAGCACCACCGCTGGGATCTCTGTTGGCCGCCGCTCACCCTGCTCGATCGCCGCCTCGATAGAGACCACACCTCGCGTCTCGACCGCGCCCGGGCCATGCTCGCCGCCCTCGGCGATGAACTCACACGACGACGTGTGGGTGGTTTTGTCCAGGGGAGCTGGACTGGGCCCCTGCGGGGCACCGTGGTGCTGGGCAGCGACGAGACAGCGACGCTGCCTCCTTTGGGATCTCCGCTCTTGGTCGAAGGTTCTGCCCTGCTCTATGGGCTGATCCTGCGTTCGGCACCTGCCCGCGTGCTCTGTCGAGAGATCTTTGAGGCCCTGCTCAAATCACGCAGCCGTCGTGACTGGATCAAACGCGTTTTTGTGCTTTGTGGTGGTTGGTTGGCTGAGTGAGTCCATCTATCGAGCAACGAATTGCACTACCCGCGCCGAAATAACCGTTGTGCTGCAAGCAAACATTTGGCGTCGCCACGCGAGCCGGACAAAGTCCTGCATCCAGTACGTTCGCCGCTTCGGCGAGTGGCACAGCACATCGTCCCAGCACATTGTCCCACCAGCACATCGCCCCCCCCAAACCACCACACAAACCCTGTTATTGCCGCCCCTTTGCGGATAGTATGCGCCGGGGAACGCAAGAGCTGGCCGATGGGCCAGCTGGGGTAAGCGAGACAGATGACGTTGGGACGAGGGGACCTTCCAGCACAGATCGGGCGTTACCAGGTGATCGCACGTCTGGGCTGTGGGGGTATGGCCGAGGTCTTCCTCGGCGTCGCCACGGGAGCTGGAGGCTTTCGGCAACTGGTGGCCATCAAGCGCATCCTCTCGCACCACGCCGAAAAACGTGAATTCGTGGAGATGTTCGTCGAGGAAGCGCGGCTCTCTGCGCAACTGCGCCACAGCAACATCGCGCAGGTGCTCGACCTCGGTCATGACGGCTCAGACCCCTTCATCGCGCTGGAGTACATCCATGGGCTCGATCTGCGTCGTGTGCAGCGTTATTTCGACCGCCACCGTGACAAGGCTCCGCCCGCGCTCTCTGCCTTTGTGGCCCTCAACGTCTGCGCGGCCCTTGAACACGCCCACTCCCGACGAACGCGAGACGGCCACCCGCTGCAGGTAATCCATCGGGACGTCAGCCCAAGCAACGTACTGCTGACCTTCGAGGGGGAGGTGAAGCTCATCGACTTTGGCGTCGCCCACGCCGCCCACCAGCTGCATGAGACCACAGGCGCGATGCTCAAGGGCAAATTCGCCTATATGTCGCCCGAGCAGGCCAACGAGCAGCCCCTCGATCATCGCTCGGATATCTTCTGCGCCGGCACGGTGCTCTTCAAGATGCTCACGGGCCTCAACCCCTTCGCCGCCGAGACCATCACGGCGACGCT
>JAFCZD010000629.1 GCA_019314525.1 Deltaproteobacteria bacterium | reverse complement strand
CGTAGGGGCTGTCCACGGTGGCATCTACCGGCGTTTCGGGGTGACTGGGGCTGCAGGCGACGCTCAACGCCAATCCTGCACACGACACCATTCTCAAAAGCTGCATGCTCTACCTCTTGATGCGTATCTTAGCATTTCTTCTCAACACCCAGCCATCGTGCCTCATCAATCACCTTTCATGACCCGTAATTCCATTGAGTATATTCCCGAACACCTTGACATGGCGCTGGCTGCGAGTATCCTTACATCCGGGTGAACAACTCCATCCGTTAAGCGCGCTAAAGGACTCCACTGAAAACATGAGCGAAAACGGTGCACAGCGCTTGATGGGGTGGATGAGCTGCCTCTCAGATCCAACCCGTCTGAGGTTGCTGCATCTACTCACGGAGCACGAGCTCGGCGTCGCCGAACTCTGTGATGTCCTGCAGTTACCCCAGTCCACGGTCAGCCGCCACCTGAAAGTCCTCGCGGATCGCGAGTGGGTGCATAGCCGCCACCGTGGCACCGCCAACCTTTATTGCGTTCGAAACAAGGACCTCGCCCCAGGGGCGAAGAAGCTCTGGGCCCTCGCTTTTGAGCAAGCCGGCCCATGGCCTACATTCGAGCAAGACCACCTGCGCCTCGATGAGATCCTCACCCGCCGACGCGCCAACACCTTCTTCGCTGGGGCGGCCCCTCGCTGGCAGAGTCTGCGAGGGGAGCATTATGGCTACAGCTTCACCCAGTCCGCCCTCGCGGCGCTCCTACCCGCAGGCACAAGACTCGTCGACCTGGGCTGTGGGGATGGTGAGATGGCGGCAGTCCTGGGTGATGCGGCGTGCAAGGTGGTGGGTGTTGACCGCTCGCTGGAAATGCTCACAGCCGCCGAGGCCCGCACGGTTAATCATGACAACGTGCGCCTCCTTCACGGCGACCTGGTGGCGCTGCCCCTGCCCAGCGACACCTTTGACGCGGCCTTGATGATGCTGGCTCTCACCTACCTCGAGGAGCCCCACACCGCGCTCTGCGAGATGACACGTGTATTGAGGCCAGGTGGCCGTGTGGTGATCGTCACGCTGCTGCGACATGACCGCGAGGACTCCCGACATGAGATGGGGCAACTCTGGCCAGGCTTCGATCCCGATGAACTCGAAACGATGATCACCAAGCCTGGATTGAAAGATGTTCGTGTGCGGGCGCTGCGTCCAGCCCCTGGCGCCACAGGGCCTGTGCTGCTGCTTGCCACGGCCAAGAAATAGGACATGATGACTGCCTTCAATGGGCGTCCACAAGACAAGGAGTAGAGAGATGGGTAAGGGATTCGAATTCGAGATCAAAGATATCAAACTCGCTGACTGGGGCCGCAAAGAGCTCGAGTTGGCTGAAAAAGAGATGCCCGGGCTGATGTCCGTACGCCGCGAGTTCGCCAAGGACAAACCCCTGGCTGGCTTGCGCGTCTCCGGATCGCTGCACATGACGATCCAGACCGCCGTACTCATCGAGACCCTCGTTGAACTTGGCGCCGACGTGCGCTGGGCGTCTTGCAACATCTTCTCCACGCAGGATCACGCCGCAGCTGCCGTTGTGGTCGGCCCCAAGGGCACACTGGACAACCTCCAGGGTGTGCCAGTCTTCGCCTGGAAGGGCGAAAACCTTGAGGAGTATTGGCGATGCACGGCTCGCGCCCTCAACTTCGGCGGCGGCCTCGGCCCTCAGCTGATCGTCGATGACGGCGGCGACGCCACGATGATGATCCACCTCGGCTATGAGTTCGAAAATGCCGGCGCAGTGCCGGATCCGTCCACAGCCGGCAGCGAGGAAGAGACCGAGCTTTACAAGATCCTTGGCAAATTCTTCAAAGAGACGCCCAAGCGCTGGCACGCAGTGGCCAAAGAGATGCAAGGCGTCTCCGAAGAGACCACCACTGGCGTGCACCGCCTCTACGAGCGGGCCACAGCAGGCACCCTGCTCTTCCCCGCGATCAACGTCAACGACTCGGTGACCAAGAGCAAATTCGACAACCTCTACGGCTGCCGCCACTCGCTTCCAGATGGCTTGATGCGCGCCTCGGATGTGATGCTCTCGGGCAAGGTCACCGTGGTCTGTGGTTACGGCGACGTGGGCAAGGGCTGCGCACAGGCCTTACGTGGCCAGGGTGCACGCGTGATCATCACCGAGATCGACCCCATCTGTGCGCTCCAAGCAGCCATGGAGGGCTATGAGGTGAAGGCTGTTGAGGAGGTCGTGAGTTACGCCGACATCTTCGTCACCGCCACAGGCAACAAAGACGTGATCACGGCGGGGCTGATGGAGCAAATGAAGGACGGCGCCATCGTCGGAAATATTGGTCACTTCGACAACGAGATCGACATGGCTGGCCTCGCCAAGGTGGAGGGCGTCGTCAAAACCAACATCAAGCCACAATACGACAAGTGGACCTTCAAAGACGGCCACCGGGTGATGATCCTCGCCGAGGGGCGCCTGTTGAACCTGGGCTGCGCCACAGGGCACCCCAGCTTTGTGATGTCCAATAGCTTCACCAACCAGACGCTGGCGCAAATCGAGCTCGTGCAGAACCGCGAGAGCTACGAGAACAAGGTCTACACCCTGCCCAAGCACCTCGACGAAAAGGTGGCGAGGCTGCACCTCGAACAGCTCGGCGTGCACCTCACCAAGCTGACGCCTGAGCAGTCCGAGTACCTGCACATCCCTGTTACCGGTCCCTACAAGCCCGAGCATTACCGGTACTAGACAGCTCACCCATTCTCACCTGCTGTCCGCCCATCCCATTCCTACACCAGCGAATAGAGTTCGATCTCCTGGCGGATGAGTTCCTCTCGCTCGCCAAGCAACTCGTCTCTGACCGCTCGAATGTTGTTCTTGATGTCGCCTAGTTCCGACGCGCTTGCCGCGGGGGCCCTGGCTGAATCGGCCAGCTCACGAAATCGGTCGCCGATGAACGCAGCCACTTGCGCCTCAGAAGCGAGCACGGCTTCCATTTGCTGCACCAGGGCATGCCAATCCGCTGTGCTGAGCACACCAGCGAGGGTCCCAGATAGAGTCTGCGTCTCCCGCACCGCAGCTCGGAGGCTCTTGCACAGCCGAAACTCGCGTTCGGCCTGTATCCAATCTCCATAATTGTCGAGATTGGTGACCTCTCGAAGGAATTCGCGATCATCGTCGGACGATTGGATATCGCCGAGCCGGATGATCACCATATTCAAAGCGGTGTCGATCAAGCGGTAGGTGTCGTCCATCACCTGGCGGTATTTGGCGCGCTCTACCCTGGGGAGGCTCGCGAGCGCCTTCAACCCGCTGGTGACTTTTCCAAGGGCCGCGATGAGGTCTGAGAAGAGTGCCATTCCGTTACTCGCATTCTTTGTTGTTTATGCCTGGCGTCCATTGAACTGCATGGTTAGCGGACCATACTCGGTGGTCCCTGTGCAACACAT
>JAFCZD010000628.1 GCA_019314525.1 Deltaproteobacteria bacterium | reverse complement strand
CCATCCGCTGCCATGTGGCACTTCACGCAGTCGCTGTTGGTGTCATAGCCGTGCTCTGAAGCACCATGGCATTGGGTGCAATCCTCGCTCGTAGTGTGGACGCGGCTGCCCCCGCTGGTGTCACAGGCACCGTTGGCCCCATGACATGCTGCACACTCGGGGAAGCCCCATGTGGTGTCGTGCAGCGAGGGCAGGGAGGCCAACGTGTGACAGCCCGAGGTGTAGCAGTTCTTGTTGCGCCAGGACCCTGACCAGCCTGGGTGGCTGCTGGTGAGGATCACCGCCGCCGCGCTGTCCACGGTGGTGTCCGGTCCGCTGTCCACGGTGGTGTCGGGACCGTTGTCGATGGTGGTGTCGGGAGTCGCGCTGTCGGGAGTCGCGCTGTCGGGAGTCGCGCTGTCGGGAGTGCGAGCATCGGTGGCGCTATCGGGTGTGGCGTCTGGTGTTGTGACATCACCCCAAAGAACGTCAGTTGTTGCGCCATCAACCAGAGCCGCAATGTCTCTGGGCGAGGTGTCAGCTGAGGGGCCGGAGAGCGTGTCACCGCTGCAGGCAGCCACCCAGATTATTGAGACCACCACACAACCTGCCCTGTTCAAACGCATCTTCTCCTCCTGGAAGTGTATTTAGTATATCGCAAAACTGGAGAGCTCGCGCCGTGGGACGCGGACGCAGGGTTTTTTGAAGAAACGGACTATCGGGACGTTAACTCGATGAATGGCAGTGTATGGGGCTGATGAAGGAGTAAGGGAGTTGATCTCAAGATTACTCGGCATACGCGTCTTTGAAGTTGAGGTTTCGAGCCGATGCAATGTGCGCTGCCAGTTTTGCCCGCGCCACCTGATGCAAGACCCTGGCCTGATGAGCCAAAAGACGTTTTCCAAGCTGCTGAATGTGTTCCCGTTTTCTGACAGGACCTCCCTCGCCCTGGTTGGCATGGGAGAGCCGCTGCTCAATCCCCTCTTGCCGGATTTTATTTCACAAACAAAGAAGCAACACAGCGGGCTCCATGTATGGGTTACCACAAACGGAACGCTCCTCGACGAAGAGATCACCGCTCGTTTGCTCAATTCGGGCCTCGACACCCTCGACGTTAGTTTCAACGGCACCGAGCCCAGTTCTTATGAGGGCCTGATGAAAGGGGCAAACTTCGAAGCGACCTTAGCCAACATCGACCGCGCGCTCGAGATGAAGGAGCGCTCTCGCTCGAAAGTTCGCTTGCAGGTCAACTTCATCCTCACCCAAGAAAACGCATCGTCGGAGCGCGACATCAAGTCCTTCTGGAGATCTCGAGGGATCAGGCACTTTCGTGTTCAGCACATGCACAACCGCGGCGGAAGAGCACACACACGATCGATGACTGGGCGCAATGGAGCGGGCCTGCAGGGCAACAAGTGCATGATGTTCGAGGTGATGCCCTTCGTGACGTGGCAAGGAGACGTCCTTTATTGTTCTCACGACATTCTAAGAGAGCACAAGCTTGGCAACGTCGGTACTGAATCGTGGGAGACGATAGAGCGACGAAGAAAGGCCGTGGTGGACCAGATGAAGTGGCCCTCGATGTGTCAGTCGTGCACCGATCCTCAGCGCCACAATATTCGCAAGCAGATCGACAAAGACGTGCGAACAGAACTTCTTCGGCGCATCACAGGAGCGTTCTGGGGTGCGTTGTGAACATTTCCTAGAGAGGGCAGTAGATGCCTCCGGCGCCGCGTACCACATGGCCATCGAGTTCGAGCTCGAGCAACGTCGAAGACATCTCAGGGAGGGGCCGTTGAAGCGAAGTTGAGAGCATGGCGGCTGAAGACGCTCGCATGGAGAGCGCCTCGAGCACCTCTCGCTGGATTGGCATGAGCGATTCGTCCATGGCCGTCCGCTCACCGGTGAGGAGCGCGCCGAGATCATCGGCCCTGCGCAAGGGGCGAGCTTGTCCTTTAGCGAGCAACACATCACAGCCCTGCGTGCCGGGGAAGGCCGCCACAGGGATGCCAAGCTTCATCGCGTGCCGCGCGGTGCTCAAGGCGCCGCTGCGAGCGGCCGCTGCGACCACCACCACCAGAGCGCTGGCCACCGCGACGAGGGCGTTGCGAGCGGGGAAGTGGGAGCGCCGGGGCGCGGTGCCGAGGGCAAAGGGCGTGAGGAGCAGGCCGCCATGCTCGATGACTCGTGAGAAGAGGGCTCTGTTGCGGGGTGGGTAGAGATCGTCGAGGCCGCTGCCCAGGATCACCGCTGTCTTGCCCCCAGCGGTCAACGTGCCCTGGTGAGCTGCCGTGTCGATGCCGATGGCACCGCCCGAGACGATGGTGCAGCCCATGGCTGCTGCCTCTGTTGCCACGGCCGTCGCCATCTCTAACTCTCGGCGAAAGGCCGCACGGGAGCCAACGATGGCCACGATGGTCTTTGCATGCTGCAGTATGCGGAGATCTCCCTGGCAGAAGAGCACTGCAGGTGGCGATGTCGCTCGTTTGAAGGCGGCCGGGAAGAGGGAGGCCTCAGCAAATACTGCCGTGCCGCCCAGGTGTTCGAGGGCCACGAGCTGCCGCGACGTGTCTTCCAAGAGCGCATGCACGCTTGAGCGTGCACGCCAGGCGGCCCAGCGTTCGCGCTGTGGCCACACACGTGAGAGGGCTGCGTCGATAGTGTCGGGAGGAGTGGGGGGAGGACCCGCAGGTCCGAGGGCGAAGGCTAGACGGGCCGCGTCAGGATGCATCATGCATCCCTTATCGGCGCCGCGCTGCTGAAGTTGCGTCTTTTCTTATGCTGGCGGGAGCGGGGGCGGCTTGGTGTCGGTTACATCAAGGACCTTCACCTTGAAGTGGATGCTCTTGCCAGCCAGTGGATGCGTGAAACGCACCACGATAATTTCCTCGCCGATCTCCGTGATCTCGAAGGTTACCGGCGCGCCTTCAGGGCTTGTGGCCTCGAGCTTCTCCCCGATTTCGATGGCAACGCCCTCTGGAAACTCGTCGCGTTTGAGGGCCTTGGTGGGGAGATCTTCAGGGTTGCCATAGGCCTCGCCAGGCGGGATGACGCCCTCGCGCTCATCACCCTTCTCACAACCCTCGAGCCGCTTTTCGAGCCCTGGGAGCATCCGGCCCTTGCCGTGAATATACTCCAAAGGGCCGGTCTTTTCCGAGGATTCGAGGATCTCGTCGTCGATGGAAAGCTCGTACTCCACCTTGACCCTTATGCCGTTGGCGATGCGCATCGTTGACCTGCCTGCTCATGTTGAGTTTCGAGGACTATAACGTGCTATGGCGCGGGAGTGGAAGGGGGCTCTTGGAGATGGGTCTGTCGGATGTGCACGTCGGCAGCGTGACCTTCACGCAGAGATTTGGCTCGCTTTTGCAACTCACCCCGCACGCACACATGTCGTTGCAGGTTGCAGATGCGTGCCTGGAGGCGATCTTCGGCCCGCTCAGCACCCGTTGCAGA
>JAFCZD010000627.1 GCA_019314525.1 Deltaproteobacteria bacterium | reverse complement strand
CTTGCCATCGCCCTCACCCACTTCAGAAAGCAGCTCCAATACAGATTCTCTGGTCATTCAGTGCGCCCTCCTTGGCGTTGAGCGGCATCCTATTCCCTCGAGCCGCGAGGCTCAATGCCTCGTTTTTCAGCGTACTAATAGAGAGCTTGGAGAATTCTCTACCCTCATCTTTCGTTTCCGTTTTTTGGTTCGCGACTTGCGCCGTGAAGGTCTAGAGTTTCAAAGAACTATGCACTGTCTCCAGCACCAAAGGATCCAGCGCCTCCTCATCACTCTGCCTCTGGTGGTTGGCCTAACCTTCACGTCCTTCACAGAGGTTTCTGCCTTCGATTGGGAGGGGCGACTCGAGCGGGAACTCAAAGGGCTGCATAGTCCGGCCGCCATGACACGCCGCTGGGCTGTCCTGCGTCTGTCGCGATTTCCCGCCAACCAGGTGAAACAGCACATCCTCGAGGCGCTGCGAGATGGCAGCGCGGTGGTTCAGCTAGCAGCGGCCGAGACGGCCGCCCAACTCCGAATCCAGGAGGCCACCCCTATACTCACCCGCTGGCTCTCACATTGGGATAACCAGCTTAGAGAGGCCGCCGCCCAATACCTGGCTCCCATCGGCGGGCCCAAGGTCACGCAAACCCTCCTGCGCTCCCTCGTGGACCCCGAACCGAAAGTCCGGCGTCAGATCATCACCGCCCTCGGAGCCCTGGCCGACCGTCGGGCCGTGCTGCCGATCATCGCACGACTCGATGACCCCAACATCGAGGTTCGAACCAGCGCAGTCCAGGTCCTGGCCGCCTTCCTCGACCGCCGAGCGGTGATCCCCTTGATGGCCCGCCTCTCGGATCCCTCGTCACGTATCCGCCAAGCCGTCGTGCTCGCCCTGGCAGAGTTGGGCGATCCACGCTCAGCCCCAGCCATCACCCGCTTACTCCGTGACCCCAATGAGAAGGTGGTAAGAGTCGCCCTCGATGCCCTCGGCAAGCTGCGTTATCCAGGCGCAGTCGAGCCCATGATCGAGATCTTTCAGACGGGGCACAAGCGTTACCGAGGGCGCGCAGCCGGGGCCCTCGCCACCCTTGGAACAGACCTGGCCATGAGCACACTGCTGAAGGCCTTGAGCCGGCCAAACCTACGCACGGCGGCCAAAGCAGCGTTGAGCGCCGCAACACAGCAGAAACCAGAGCATCTCAATGGGCTCCTATCTGACCCCCGCACACCCCGTCACGTCGCACTGATCGCTGTTGAGATCGCTCGCAACACGCGACTCCGAGCGGCGGTGCCTCACCTGATCGAGGAGCTGCGTCGGGGTCGTCTCCCACAGCTGCTGATCGTCGAGGCCTTGGGCCGCATCGGTGATCCACGAGCCCAGCGTCCCCTCCTAGGGCTCTTGAGTGAAGCTGAGCCGGAGCTGAAACTCGCCACCCTCAAGGCGCTGAAGCCGACCCTCGATCCTCGGGCCGCCGAACCGCTCCTCGCGTGCCTCCGTGACCACAGCTCAGAGCTGCGCCAGATTACCATCTCCTATCTTGGCGAGCTGCGAGCAAAGGTCGCAACAGCTCCTCTCTCGCGCATCGCGAAACAAGCCACAGGCGCAGAGGCCAATGCGGCCACAGCCGCCCTCGCCCGCATCGCTGATCCCCGCTCGATCCCCACCCTCATAAAGCTCCTTGGGCATCGCAGCAACAGGATACGCCGGCTGGTAGTCGTCGCTTTTGGCCGCATCAAAGTTCCCAGTGGCAACATCGATGCGCTCGTCCGTGTTTGCAAGCGCCGAGGAGGGCGAGCGCGGGTGAGCTGCATTCACGCCCTTGGTGCTGCCTTGCGCGGGCGCAGCCATTCAGGAGCACTCGCTTACCTCTCAAACACCTTGAAGCTCCAGACCCCCAACGTCGTCCTCGCAACCCTCGACGCGCTCGCAGCTCAACGGCACGCGTCAATCGCGCCCCTGCTCTTGAACCGGCTGCCCAAGGTACACTCTCCTCTCATCAAGGCAGGACTGGTCAGCGTGCTCGGCACTCATGCCTCTGGGTCACAAAGGGCGCTCCCTGTGCTCCTAGCGCTCCTCCATGACACTGATGGCCGTGTGGCCGCCGCGGCAGCCTGGGCATTGGCCAAGCTCCGCATTCCGGCAGCTGCGAGAGGTCTGGCAAAGGCGACCCAGAGCCCGCACTGGGCCACGCGAGTCAATGCCAGCGCAGCCCTGGCGCTTGTTCGGGTTTCGAGCCACCGCGCCTTGTTAAGAGGGTTGCTCGAGCACCGTGACCCCTACATCCGCGCCAACGCCCTGCTGGGGCTTCTGTGGCTCGGCGACACCTCCATCGAGCCCATCGCCCTTCGCCTAGTACAGCGAGACCAGAGCCCATGGGTCCGCAGCAACGCCCTACGCGTCCTCTTGCAGTACCAGACGACTCCCGTGCGCTTGCCAAGCGGACTCAACTTCTCCAACAGCCGGGTGCTGGCAACCGAACTGGCCCGGTCTGATGCCGATACTCGCCTGCGACACATCGCCAAAACACTGCTCACCCCCCCGTCATCCGCGCCAACTCACCGCTGGGTACAAATCTATCTGCAAGACCGTCAGGGTCGCCCTCTGCGCAACAAACCCTATGTGCTCATACTTTCCAGCGGCCTGATCAAAGCAGACCACGGCGGGCCCAGATCACTGGTATGGGAAGAGGATATACCACCAGGCGAAGTCTTCCTCGAGCTCGCCCCTGCACAATTGCTGAAGCCTGGGCGAAGGGCAAACCTACATAGAGCGCGTTGACTCACATGACTTTCCTGTCATGTCCGCCTCAACCAAATGGGCACAGATGACCCAGGCTGCCGCCTAATTTCGCGATATTAGGCGGGCAGAACGCTTGGCACGAAGCTTGATAACAAAGTGGAACCATGGATGAAGCACATTCCCCTTCCATGGCGACATTTGAGCGCGATGCGCTGCCTTATGTCTCCGATTTGCGCGCAGCCGCGATGCGCTACGTGCGCAACCACGGAGATGCTGACGACCTGGTACAGGAGACGCTGCTCCGGGCCTATACCGCGTGGGAGCGCTACCAATCGGGCACAAATTGCCGGGCGTGGTTGCTACGGATCCTCACCAACAGCTTCATCAACGAGTACCGCCGTGGTGTGCGCGAGCGGCGCTTCAGGCAAGGTCAAGATCCCACGCTCCATGCACGGCGCGCCAACGTCAACGCCAACCCCGAGAGCGTCCTGATGGAGGGGCTCATCGGTGATGAAGTGAGCGCTGCCCTTGGTGCCCTGGCACCAAGCTACCGACAAGTGGTGACACTCGCCGACCTCGATGGGCTGAGCTACAAAGAGATCGCACGACGACTGAACTGCCCCATGGGCACTGTCATGTCCCGCCTTCATCGCGCGCGACGACAACTTGGAGACGCCCTCGCAGCCTATGCCCGTGAGCGCGGCATCGTCCGCCAGGCTGC
>JAFCZD010000158.1 GCA_019314525.1 Deltaproteobacteria bacterium | reverse complement strand
AGCACCTTGGTGATCGCCGCGGTCAATGTCGTCTTGCCATGATCGATATGACCGATGGTCCCAACGTTCACGTGCGGCTTGTCGCGTACGAACTTTTCTTTCGCCATGGCTCGAATTACCCTTCTTTGCGGTCCCAACGCGTGGGCCAAATCCCAACGCTGCCAAGAACCGCGACATGAAAAGCGGCTCTCCCTTGAATCTACCCAGCGACATTAGGCTGGGAATTGAGAGCCCACGACCGGATTTGAACCGGTGACCTCCTCCTTACCAAGGAGGTGCTCTACCTACTGAGCTACGTGGGCAACCTGTCCGGCACATAGCTGACACATCGGGCGGCTCTGACGTTAGAGCGGGAAACGAGGCTCGAACTCGCGACCCTCAGCTTGGAAGGCTGATGCTCTACCAACTGAGCTATTCCCGCATGACGCACCGCTTTGTGCCTTTTTACGCCGATCCAGGCGGACACCCTAAGGGGCCTCCTCTTTCACCTAAAATTTTATGGAGGGGGGAGGATTTGAACCTCCGAAGTCCACTGACGGCAGATTTACAGTCTGCTCCCTTTGACCACTCGGGAACCCCTCCGCGAAAACCTTCTCCTTAGAGCTGGCGATGGGACTTGAACCCGCAACCTGCTGCTTACAAGGCAGCTGCTCTGCCAATTGAGCTACGCCAGCGAACGCCAAACCGCCCACGGCGGCAGGTGTTTTGCACAAGTTGAACGCTGGATCAAGTCCAAACCCAGCAAAAATTCAAACAACTCCCACACGTTCAAGGCACTTTGCCCTTCCCGTGGCAGCGGAAAGGTTTTGAAGCACATTTTGAGCGGTGTCAAGAGAATTTCCCGCATCGGAACCGATCTTGCAGGACAGGCGGAACAGAAAAAGCCTACATGATTGCAGAACGTTTCAGTTCCAAGGGCTGGCTGCTGGCTGGCGGGGGGGGCTGACTACCAGGGATCTGCTCTCTACTGCGCTCTGCAGGGGAGCTTTGATCCTCAGGGCTTGTGGGCTGCTTGGGCAGCAACTTGATCGCCTCTGAAGGGCTCGCAGCAATTAAGCGCTTGAGATCACTCATCTGTCGCTGGCTCTTCTGGACCCACTGGCTACGGATCCCAACCCTCTCTCCCATGACGACAGTCTTTTCGAAGACACGGATGGCCTTCTCAAGCAGAGGCTTCACTTGTTTGTGCACCTCTTCCAAATAGACCTGGACGAGCTGGCGTTCTGCATGCTCTGGAGAGATCTTGGCGCGCAGAGCATTCTTGGCTGCCACCTTCTTGAAGTCAGGAAGCGCCGTCATGAGGGTCGTGTAAAACTCCTTGTAGAGCGATCCAATTTGGAAGCCAGCCACTGTGGCCCAATAGGGGTTTTTCACACGGATTGTACGGATATAACGGGCTTGGCTCACAAGAAGGAGCTTCGCCTTGGCGTCGAGGCGTTTCCCCATCTTCTTGCTGCCATCCACCTTGACCAGCCGAAAGCGAAGGTGGGGCGCCGCTCCAAGGTAGTAGTGGGCCATGGCAAGGAAGAAATCATTATCCAAGCGCTCTACTGTCTCCACACGATGAGCGAAAGCGATGGCTTCCGCCATAACAGCCTCCGCCTGGGGAAGATCCCTATTATTGTAAAGAGCTAACCCTTTGCGAGCGTAGGCCTCGACTCGATCCCCTGCGCTGAGATCCCGGCGAGCCAGTAGTTTGGAGAAGAGTTGTGCAGATCCCTCCCAGTCAGCCAACTCACCAAGACATCCTCCGAGGCGGAAGCCAGCGTCCACTGCACCACGGCTCTTGGGATAAAGAGCCATCAACTGCCCATAACGAGAGGTTGCGTCCTTGTACTCGAGGAGGGCTTCATGGGCCAATCCCGCGTTGTAGAGCGCTGGCGACGTGTAACGCGTCTTTGGAAAGTGCTGGAGGAGGCGATCGTAGTGGGAGAGCGCCGCACGGTAGCGCTTAGCTGAGAGGTGTCGTCCCGCTACCTCGAAGAGTTCGGTAGCATCCAGCACCAGGATGTCCTTCTTGTCCGGCGACACTATCAGTTTCATTGGCGCAAGTTGAAGGCGCCTGATCTTTGAAACGGCATTCGGCTGTGTGATTGGGGAAGTCCGGCAACCCACCAAATTTCCTGCCAAGAGCGGGACTCCCACCAACAACACTTGCCATGATCTCAATGCCATCGCCACCTCCTTGTAAACCTATGGACGCATGAACACGGCAAAAAGTTCCCAGTGTGGACTGTTCATGGGCTGATCGTCTTGATTCTTCATCACTCAGGCGCCATTTGGGCTAGAATCGCGAGAAGTCTTGTGGGCTATAGCCCTTCAAGATTATAGGTGATCACGATGACAAAGCACGCAGCCCTGTTCGGCGAAAATAAGGAACCATTCAGAACCCACCCTAGAAGCTGCGAGGGCGGCTTTCTGACCGGTTCCTGGCGTTTTTCTGCCGTCATCTTTCGTTTCATCTGTTCGCGACTTACGTCGCGAAGGTGTAGCCACCAGGATATTTGATGGAGCCTCTGCGTTTCGGGTCCTACACCTTCGTTGAAAAACTCGGCCGTGGCGGCATGGCTGAAGTATTCCTCGCGCGGGCCGACTCAGCCTCCGGCGTCTCCCAATTGTTGGCCGTCAAGCGCTTGCTGGGCAGCTTCAACGATGACTCACAGCTTGTCTCAATGCTCGCCGACGAGGCCCGGGTCTCGGTGTGGCTCTACCACCCCAATATCGTACAGGTCTTCGACTTCGGCAATGTGGAGGGGTTGCATTATATCGCCATGGAGTACGTCGACGGATGCGATCTGATGACCCTCCTCCGCGATCGCCGCACACGAAAAGGGCGCCCTTTGCCCTTGGCCACCGCGATCTACACGATCCTGCAAATCGTGGACGCCCTCGACTACGCGCATCGACGCACGGCCGACGATGGATCCCCCCTGAACATTATCCACCGTGACGTGAGCCCCCACAACGTGCTGGTCTCGCGTGAAGGGCAAATCAAGCTGGCTGACTTTGGCCTGGCGCGTGCTGCAATCTCCACGCACCAATCGGCCACGGGAATCATCCGCGGCAAATTCGCCTACATGCCCAAAGAGCAAGCTCATGGCCGCAAGATAGATCATCGCATTGACATCTTTGCGGCTGGGGTGACGCTCTACGAGGCTTTGACGGGTGTACGTCCCTACAACTCATCCAACCTTGCCCAGCAGCTCTATCAACTGGAAGGTGAGATCCCACCCCCATCGAGTCATGTGGGAGATATCCCTGCAGAGATCGACGAGCTCACGCTACAAGCCATCAGCGCCTCACCCGACGAGCGCTACCAAACAGCCGCTGAGATGGCCGATGATCTACGCCATGCCCTCTCAGGCCTGAGCACTCCCAACCAGGAAGCTCAACATCTCGCGGCCCTCGTCGCAGCATGGGCCCCGCAGGCCCCAAAAGTCGCTGAGGAACGCATCCGAATCGATCCTCGGAACCTCGCCATCCCGGCTGAGAGCCTGATCGAAAACGAGGTGCGGGCGATGCGGCTAACCCTGGGCGGTGACATGGAGCCTCGGCGACGCGCCCCACAAACCAAGGACACCGACACATTCTCCGCACCAGCTCCTGAGTTCGATGAGGATCAGGACCAGGGCGGAGAACAAGAGCAAGAACAAGAGCAAGAGCAAGAACAAGAGCAAGAGCAAGATGAAGACGAGTTCGACCGGGCAGCGACGCTCTATTTTACAGGACGCGAACCTGCGCCGGCTCGTAGGCATCCTCATGATGGTGAAAAGATAGAGCCTGAGGAGGATGTGCTGAAGACTCCCGACGACGACGGGCTCGACGAGCGATTCGCCACGGGCGCCATCGAGACTAGTGCGGTACTCGAGTATCGGGAGGTAAACCAAGCGCGCGAAAAAGACGCAGGCCACCGAGAAGACGCAGGCCCTTCGCCCAAGGGGCATGAACAAGGACTCAGCAATGCCCTGCGCTCTAGGGGGACCCCCCATCATCGCCCTCGGAGAGCAAAAGGGCGATTCAACAAGGAAGAGCAGCAAACGCACAACACCCAACGCCCACTCGATAACAACAAGAACTTGGCGCTGCTCATCGCTGGCCTGGCGCTGGTGGGCGTGAGCCTGGGGGCGGGATGGATGTTACGAGGAGACTTCGACTCTCCTCACCCGAGTCCATCCTCAGCAAAGCTTGACCTCGGCTCAAGAGGTTCACGGGCAAACATCGACACAAGCCCACCTGGCCCATTTGACACGAACCAAGATGACACAATCCAAGATGACACCGGGCCAAGAGACGCCAGAGAGCGCCCTGAGCGTCAACCACGAGATGGAGGGCTGGATCAACTCGCCCCCATCGCCCCCCTCCCACCACAAACCTCGCCCAAGGTTCGTGCACGTGCAAAGATCAAGCGCCCCAAGCGCCGGAAAAGGGCAACCCGCAGGCCTAAGCAAAGAGCTCATGGCATCTTGATGGTGACATGCGAACGCTCAGCGACGATCTTCATCGACGATCGCCGCGTGGGCGCCACACCCGCCCGCATCGCTCTTCCACCAGGGATCCACCGTGTGAAGCTGCTCTATGATGACACCCGCGACTACTCCTCGGTCCGCTTCGTTACCGTAGGCAAGAGCTCACAGAGCATTCTCCGCTTCTGACAAGCTTTGCTGCACTCCGCAGATCTGCTACAAGGCTCGCCGATCACGACGGAGGAAGATCTCAGATGCGTCATCCGATGGAACTCGAACACTGCTACGGGGAAAACGTCCACATCTTCAACGACCCACTCGCTCACTCGCTCTTGGCCAAGCTCTGCTCGCCCAAGACCAAGCAACCCACTATCAACCGCTTGGTGTCGACCCTCTATCGTCAAATGATCTGCGCGGTGATCACACGTGAGATGCCCACCACCCAGGTGGAGGTCCCCACACGAATGGTCGAAACCAACCCAGAGGCGATCTGGCGGGGCAAGATCATAGAACCTCAGCTGAGCGTGGCCGTCGTATGCGTCGCGCGCGCAGGAATCTTCCCCTCTCAGGTTAGCTACGACTTCCTCAACGAGATCCTCGACCCAGAGTATGTTCGCCAAGACCATATGTTGATGAATCGCACCACCGATGAGGATGGAGTGGTTAATGGGGCGGCGATCCACGGCGCGAAGATCGGTGGTTCTGTGGAGGGGCGCACGATGCTGATCCCCGACCCCATGGGAGCCACAGGGACCACGGTGTTAACCCTCCTCGATCACTACGAAAACCAAGTACCCGGCACCCCCTCACGCGTTATCGCCCTCAACCTGATCATCACCCCAGAGTATGTGCGCCGAATCAGAGAGCGGGCGCCCAACGTCCACATCTACTCATACCGCCTTGATCGGGGGCTCTCACCCCAAGACGTACTCGACGCCATACCTGGCGAGCACTGGGATCGTGAGCGAGGCCTCAACGACAATGGATATATCATCCCTGGCGGTGGTGGCTTCGGCGAGATCATGAACAACGCCTTCGTGTAGGCATTTTTGCGGTATCTCACCCGCCCCTGTTATCCTGCGGCGACATGAGCGTGGATGACGAAAAGGGGGGCAGCTCGCGAGACAAGCACGAACGCCCCTCGTGGGTGGACGACGATCCCTTCGCCAATCGAGTGGTGATCAAGCCACCCAGCTCCAAAGAGACCTTGGCGCGGCTGCCGAACGGGAAAGATGCACCCGACACGAAAGAGCCCAAAGACCCGGCTCCACCATCATCTAGCCCTGCCTCGAAGCCGCCGCCAAAAGTGGCCATAGACCCAGCCCTCTTGGAGGAAGCAAGCTCTGTCACACCGCGCCGCGGCGCCGCTGCAGGCGGCCCCGCACCCCGCTCACGCCCTCGTGTTGCGACCGAGGCTATGCCCAGAGTGGCCGCTAACGGACAAGGTAGCGCCCGAATCCCCTACAGCGACGACTCAGGTTCTGGCCCTCCAGGTGGCCCTCCAGGTGGCCCTCCAGGTGGCCCGCGGGGCGCTCGACGACGACGTGTGTTGGGGATCCCCCTCTGGAGTTGGCTCCTGGTGTTGACGATGGCCCTGGTGGTCATCCCCTTGGTGTTGGACCTGCTCAATCGCGACCGCTTCCGCCTCACCTGCAACAAGGGTCAGCTCAACGCCAAGCGACATCGTCGCTTTCCTTGGCCTGTGGGTTTCGAACGCATGGGAGGCCCCCTGCGCCCGGTGGTGCTCTTTTCCGCGACAGCCTGCATGGGCAGCCAGGATTTCCACAACCGCGAAGAACTCGAGGCGGCGTTCCTCGAACAGATGATCAGCCAGCTACGCCAAGCCGTGGCCAACCCAACCTCACGTAACCTCAAAGACCTGCGAGCACAGCTCAATCAGGCCCGGCAGCTGGTGTTGCTCGATGCCCACATAGTGCGGCGCAAAGAGGTCAAAGAGATCCTCGCAGACCTCAACTACCGAGAGGGACGAGCCCGCCTGGGACGCGTAGAGATGAACTTGCGCGAAGCGCTCGCGCTCTTACGGGAAGCACAGAAGCTGGCAGGAGAGCGCTACGAAGACCTGGCCGATTGGATCGGTCACATTGAATCCCTCTTGCGAACACTGGCTCCCCCACCCAGCGGGGTTGGCATGACGCCCATGAGGCTCCCAGGGTTGCCGCTGCCCAAGGTGAAAGCGAAGAACACGCCTTTGGATCGAAGCCCCTCCAGGCCGATAGCGCCTTCCCCAACACCCCCCTTGACACCACCGCAGCACGATGGCGCTCCACCGCAACCCGACGCTGGCGCTGCTCCCACTGGCAGCGGCATCCTGATGTAGTGGGTGAGCTCAGCCTTTGTTGCCCACCACATAGATCAGATTGCCAACAATCGCGTCAAGGGCAACACGGTTCGATCCCCCCTCAGGGATAATCAAGTCAGCATGACGCTTGGAAGGCTCCACGAAGCGTTGATGCATCGGCCGTACCGTCTTGTAATATTGCTCACGCACGCTGTTGAAATCACGTCCACGCTCTTCGATATCCCGCCGGACGCGTCGCATGATGCGAATATCTGCGTCGGTATCGACGAAGATCTTCAGATCGAGAAACTGCCGTAGCCGCTCGTCGGTAAAGACGAGGATCCCCTCAAGGATCACCACCGAGGCGGGGTTGACCGTTCGTGTCTCAAGGATCCGGCAATGAGACTTATAATCATAAATTGGCGTCGCGACCTCTTCGCCGCTCTTGAGCTGTGTGAGGTGCGCCATGAGGAGGTCATTGTCTAGCGAGTCAGGGTGATCATAGTTGACCTGAAGTCGTTCCCACTCCTGTAGTTCGCAATGATCGTGGTAATAGGCGTCATGCTCAATAATCACCGCGGTACCGGGGGGCAAACCCGCAGCGACCTTGCGTGCCACTGTGGTTTTGCCCGATCCCGTGCCTCCGGCGATGCCAACAAAAAATGGGGTCTTCATCGGTGTGAATCCGGCCTTGGGGCTGTGAGCTTCTGTTTAAGCTCGACGTATCGCCGCAGGAAATCGTAGTGATCGCGGCGAAAGATCTTCAGATAACGACGCTCACGCGCCTTGGCGATATACGCCTCGCGGAGCTCGTGAATATGTTCTACCAGCTGACTTCCGTCCTTCAACTCGTCGATGAGCTCGATGGACTGGGTCGCTTCAATGATATCGGCTCGCCCGGGTTTGTCCGGCTCGGGGTGAGAGAAGAGCAGGACGATGGCATCGGAGAGTTCAGCACGCAGGCTCTTGGCGACCATGCTGCTGGGCAGATCTGGCAAATCTGCCGCCACCAGCGCCAGCTGAAAACTATGCTGTCCACCGTAGTCCAGGGCCTCCCCACCCGTCTGCACTCCCACCACGCGGTAGTCATCCGACAAGCCATGGCCAAGACCTTCAGCGGTGTTGGGATTGGCATCCACCACCAAGAGATCACACTTCTCCAGCGCTGTCTCTGACGAGCTCCCCTGCGCCTGCTCCTGTGCCTCCGCCTGGCTGCGTGAGGCATCCATCAAGCGCTTGAGAAAGTCCTCATGAATCTCGAGGACCTCGCTGAAGAGCGCCTCTCGACTGGCGTTCTGGCGATGCTCCTCACAATGCCGTCGAACCGACTCTGTGAGGTATTTGACGTTCTCTGGGGATTTCGCCACCACGTCCACAGCGCCCCGCCGAAACCCCTGCACCGCCGCGGAGAACGTCTGTCTTGCCGTAAGCAGGATCAACGCTGTCGCCGGAGACCCCTCGGTCAACCTACCCAGGAGATCGTAGCCCTTGTCGACCTCTGGGGTATCTACATCAACGATGGCCACAGCAAAATGCTTCTCACGAGCCAACTCGAGGGCCGAGTCTGCATCGGCGATAGCTGTAACCATCAAACCTGCAGCGCCAAGCAGCTTTCGAAAGCCTTCTCGAACACGAGCGTCATTATCAACGAGCAACACCTCAGCGCCGTGCAACAGCCCTGTGGGGTCGTCTTCTTTCTGCTTGCTCGTCGATTCGCTTGCCATCTCAGCTAGTTCCTCGGCTTAACCAGCTCTCGCCGATGTGTACCCGCTCGCCGCTTTATTTTCCAGAGCTGAAGCTTCAAAAAAGCAGTAAACTGCCAGCGCTGTCCCCATAACACGCACCTGTTGATTGTTGAGTGTCTCGCATCTGGCCTCGTCAAAGTCCCTATGATAACGTTATTTTGATGACTAATGTAATAGAGCGCGTGCTAAGTGCTGCACGACGTCTTGGCGCGTCAGACGTACACTTGAAAGTAAGTTTGCCTCCGATTTTTCGCATCAAAGGCGATCTGAGGACCGTCCGCGACGTACCCCCGATCACCGAGGAGGCCCTCCAAGCCTTCGCCAGTGTGGCAATGAGTGAGCGGCAGAAGAAGGACTATGAAGAGTTCCGCGAGGTAGATCTCGCCTACAGCGCCTCAGACGGCTCACGCTTCCGGACCAATGTCTTCACCCAGCGCGGCTTGATGGGCATGGTCCTACGACTCATCCCCCCTGAGGTGCCTCCTTTTGAGTCCCTCGGATTGCCTGATGTCTTGCTCAAGCTCACTCAGGAGCCGCGAGGGCTGATCCTCGTCACTGGTGTGACGGGGAGTGGAAAGTCGACAACGCTCGCCGCTATGCTCGAGCACATCAACCGTACCCGAGCGTGCCACATCGTCACCATTGAAGATCCCATCGAATATGCCTTCACCGACCGACGCAGCGTGATCAACCAACGAGAGCTCGGCTTCGACACCCGCTCCTTTGGGCGCGCCCTGCGTGCAGCACTACGACAAGACCCTGACGTCATCCTCGTTGGAGAGATGCGTGACGTAGAGACCATCGATATCGCCATGCTGGCAGCAGAGACAGGCCACCTCGTGCTATCGACACTCCACACCACAGACGCCGTCGAAACGGTCAACCGTATCATCGGGGCCTTTCCACCTCACCAGCAACTCCAGATACGCTTGCAATTGGCGTCGGTACTCACGGGCGCGATTTCCCAGCGCTTGATGCCCCGCGCCGATGGAGGCGGTATGGCACCAGCGGTGGAAGTCTTGGTTAATACCGCGCGTGTACGTGAGATGATCGAAGAACCAACGCGCACCGCAGAGATTAATGATGCCATCAAAGAGGGGCTTCATCCCTACGGCATGGTCTCCTTCGATCAAAGCCTCACCGAGCTCGTTCGCCGCAAGATCGTAACTTACGAGACCGCCGCAAAGAACGCGACCAACCCAGACGACTTCGCCCTCTTCTTTCGAGGTGTCGCAGGTACCAAGGATTGGGTGGACTCCTCGTCTGGGACTTTCGAGAGCTAACCCACGAGACGAGAGCACGGCAAGGATGCCAAACACCAAGCCCCCAAGAAAACACAGCGCTGCCCCAGCATGTCAGCTGGCGCTCGCGGTTGTCCTCGTGTTCGGGGGTGGGTCTGGCATCGCTCAAGCCGCCCGACGCGTTGTAATCATGCCCTTTTCGGGCCCACGCGGCGCGGCCGCCTCCGCCAAAGTGCGCCGTGCCCTGCGCGGCTACCGCCACATGCCTGCAGGAGCCTTTGCCCGCGCCGCGCGAGCAGGAGGCCACACCGCCGCCGCTCGACGCTACAAGATCACGGCCGTCGTGAAAGGCAGCATTGCCCGCCGACGTGGACGCTGGGTGCTCCGTGTGCGGGTGATCAGTGGTACGGGAGCAAAGGCTGGTGCGGGAAACTTCCGTTTGAGGGGCACCCGAGTCGACCAGCGCACAGCACGCCGTGTTGCGTCCTCCCTGCGCCGCTGGATTAACCGCTGCCAGGCGCCAAGCGGCACGCCCCGACGGCCTCCACGTCAACCACCCGCGCAGCCACCACCCGCGCAGCCACCACCTGCGCAGCCACCGCCTGCGCAGCCACCGCCTGCCGTGCAACCGCTGCCTGTACAACCGCTACCAAGTGGAAAATCTGGCTTCGATGACGGCTCAGATATCGATGGCGGAGGCGCCGGCACAGCGGCCTCAGACCTCCCACGCGCCCCAAAACCGCAGGGAGAAGGACG
>JAFCZD010000626.1 GCA_019314525.1 Deltaproteobacteria bacterium | reverse complement strand
CCGAACTCTGCGAAACCTGTTGAGTTTTTGGAGATGCTGATTTACAGTTGAGCCTCAATTGCCCCGGTTTGGCGTCGAAGGAGCGAGTGGATGACCAAATCTGAATTGATCGAAGCCGTTGCCAACAAACTCAAGCTACCCAAGGGAAAAGCCGAACTGATCGTCAACTGCGTATTCGACTCCATGGAGGCAGCGCTCAAGACCGGAGAGCGCATTGAAATTCGTGGCTTTGGTAGCTTCGAAATTCGCCATTACAAATCCTATGAGGGCCGAAATCCACGCACTGGCGCGAAGGTCGACGTAAGGCCCAAACGGTTGCCCTTCTTCAAGGTAGGTAAGGAATTGAAGGAAAGGGTCAATGAAGGTGCAGGGGAAGAGACCCCGGCACTTTCGACGGCCCCAGTGCTTTCGACGGCCTCGGAGGGGGAATCCGCAAAGGTGGAGACACCGACGTCCACCTCCCCCTTCGACCTCGATCGCTCGTAATTCCATACTCTCCATCGCTTTCCTGCAGGAGCCTTTGGGCTCTGCGGTGGCGTTTGCTTTGCAATCTGCGGTGTTTGTCGGCCTGAAGAGCGCTTGAGGCGCAGTGACCGCGATGTGATTGAGATCACACCGCGATTTGCTTGCCCCATTAGCCCTCTGCTATTCTCCACAAGATCCCTACTGTGAGAAGCGAGCCGCCCTACAGGGCGCTGGAGGCGACGTAATGAGAACTTATGGAAAAATTTGTGTATTGGCGCTGTGTGGTGTTCTCCCGCTTTTTTCATTGGCGGGATGCAGCCTGCTAGAAGACGCGACGTCCTTCACCGTTTGCACTGATCCACAAGAAATGGTCATCGATTCAGCCCAATTTGGCGTAGCGATGCCCGTCGCCTCAATACCTGCTATTGATTGTTCCAGCGAAGATGTTTGCGCTCAGGTCACTGATCAGCTCGCTTGCGGGGGGCAAAACTATGATTGCCAGATCGCCTGCGGCACGAGCGGAAACTGCCAAGTAGAGGGTACCGCCTACCATTACACGCCCGTAGACCTCTCGAAAAATGACGATTTCAACAGCAAGGTCGGGAGCAGCGCCCTAGACAAGGTTACGCTCGAGCGTGTCGAATACACAGTGACGGAAAATACCCTGAACTTTGATACGCCAGCTCTGGCGGTGTACGTGGGGCCAACCACCGCCCTGAAACCTGCAGACTCAGGCGTCACCGCCTTCACGACGATGCCCGCTGTCCCCGCGGGAACACAACCCCAGGGCGCACTCTCGCCCACATCCGAGGGTCAAGCAGCACTTTCAGGATATGTGCAGAACTACCAGACACCCTTCCATATTCTCGGTTCGGCGAGCATGGTCTTCGAAAATGGCGCCGCCCTGCCCACAGGGCGCATGACAGCCACCATTCGCGCTTGCTTCCAGGTCAATCCGCTTTAGGAGGAGCCCAGAGTTACTGAGTCGGGCTCAGAAGTCCCTCACGCCGTAGCCGCCTCTCGGGGCCCCGGGGTGCGTAGACCACCACCACGCGCATCGCCGTCGTCGCCTGCAATCCATACTCGCGCCGAGCGCTAACCCCCACGCCTGTGCCAGGACCGACAGCTCTCCTGCGCCCCTCCACAACGGCCTGTCCTTTGCCCTTCAGCACATAGATGAGCGTGTCCTCACTCAGGTGTGTCCGTGCCGAGAGCTGCTGTCCCGCCTTCAAGCGGACCACTCCCGCGAAGAGTGACTTATCCACTGCAGAATATTGGAAGGTCTTGATTCGCCCCAGGCGAAGGGGCCTACGCGCTTTCTTCGAGCTGTGAGCGGTGGGTGAAATAGTGAGAATTTTCAATAAGCTTCGCCTCTTGGCCTCCACGCGCACTCCCCCCACCCGAGGCATCACAACCTCGCCCGCCCGCAAGCGTGCCGCCCAGCCCGCCTTGGAGACCAAGCGCCCACGACCTTCGAGCACGAACCAGAGCGCGCCAAGGTGTGGCTTCACCACTGCGCTGCCCTTCACTGAGAGCAGGCTCATGCTGGACTGGGTGATGCCCACGTTCTTGGCGTTCAGCAGCGCACTATGCATCCCCACGCGACGCACATCAGCGCTGTGTACTACGAATTGCCCCTTGTCTGGCCGAAAGGTCAGCGGCAACACCACCTTGGCCTGTGCTTGTAGGTCAGGGATCCTCCACCCTCTTGTGAGGGTCGTCAGACAGTCGGCGAGGCCCGCGTGCTCGAGTTCATTACGCACCACTCTGGCTTTGACAACGCGTCCATCCTGCCCGGCCTCAAGCTCCACGAACACCGTACCGCCACGGGAGCGGTCCTGAGCCAGGATCTGCCGATAACAGGCATGAAGTGCCGAGTATTCTTGGCGCACGAGGCGCCGCAGCGCTGCGCCAACCGTCCCTCTGGCTATGGCAGCGCTGGGGTGGGCCAGTCCCACCATGGCCAGCACCACCATGAGCGCCCAAAAAGGAAACCTGGCACATATGCGCAAACATGTAGAATGTGCCACGTGCTTGGGCATGCTAGCCCGCTTGGAGCAGGCCACGTGCGATCACGAGCCGCTGGATCTCGCTGGTGCCCTCGTAGATCGTGGTGACACGAACATCACGCGAGAGCCGCTCGATGGCGTACTCTTTTGTGTAGCCATAGCCGCCGTGAACTTGGAGAGATCGGTAGCAAGCTCGATTGGCCGCCTCGGTGGCATATACCTTGGCCATGGAGGCTTCTTGGGTAAAGGGCTTCTTCGCTTCTTTGAGTAGCGCCGCCCGCAAGATCAAGAGCCGCGCCGCTTCGAGCTCAGTATCTGTATCTGCGAGCTGAAAGCCGATGCCTTGGTGCATGCCGATGGGTTTGCCAAAGGTCTTGCGCTCACGGGCGTAGCTGGTGGCCTCCCTCAGAGCAGCGAGGCCAATGCCCAACGCTTGAGAGGCGATACCGATCCGTCCCCCGTCCAGCGCAGTCATCGCCACGGAGAAGCCCTGACCCTCCTTGCCAAGGAGCGCGTTTGCTGGAATCCGACACTCTTCAAACGCCAAAGGCACGGTGGATGATCCACGCAGGCCCATCTTGTCTTCATGACGGCCCACTGTGAGCCCTGGCGTGTCCGCCTCCACCAGAAAGGTGCTCACCCCTCTACTCCCAGGCTGGCCATTGCTGCGAGCCCACACCACCATCACCTGAGCGTGATCCCCGCTCGTCACCCACTGCTTGCTACCCTCGAGCACCCAGCCATCATCGGTGCGCGTCGCCCGAGTCGTCAGCGACCCTGGATCGCTGCCACATTGGGGCTCCGAGAGAGCGAAGGCGCCCACCACTGCGCTGCCATCCATCAGCCGCGGGCTTCTGCTCTTCGCTGCCATACGCAGTGATGACCTCTGCCACCATATTGCTTACAGCCACGGCGACCGTGGTAGATGCGCACTCCTTGGCCAGCTCGGTGATGGCGAGGGCGTAAGCCACAGAACCCGCCTCCGAGCCGCCGTAGCTCTCGGGAACGTTGACGCCCAAAAGGCCCAACTCTGCGAGCTTTCTCAGCTCCACCAGAGGGAACTCCCCTACACGGTCGCGCTCGGCTGCCTTCGGTCGCAGCTCACGTTGAGCAAACTCGCGAGCCATATCACGGATAAGCTGCTGTTCTTCATTCGGTTCAAAGCTCACCATTGGACGGTCACTTTGGCGTAATGGGATTGGGGTGCCTTGAACTTCGCTGCCTTGAGCGCCAAGAGCAGCCGGTCCGCCAGATCCGCCGCCACGTTATCAGCAGCGTACATACCGGCATCGGAAAGGTCCCCACGGGGGCTGATGTAAAGCGTGAGCACCAGCCCAGCCGGGAATGTTTCTTTGGCCAGGTCTTTTCTCACCTTGTTGAGGGTCTCGACGACCTGCTCGGCCTCCCAGCTTTGACTCCCCATGCGTGCAGGAAAGGTGAGCGGGTAGTTGAGTTCCGCTTCACCACCCCCCATGGGGCGACGAAAGCGCGTAGCCGCCAGAGCTGTGAGAACACAGCGCTCCATCTGCAATGAGCCCACCGAGGAGGATGTGAGCGTGATCTTCTTGACGCTGCCATCGCGGTTGACGCGGAATTTCATCTGCATCTCACCCCCAAGATAGGGGTGACGGCGGCTCTCACGACTGTAGCATCGTGTCGCTTCGGGCAACGTGGTGTCCAGAGCGTCACGGGCCTGCCCGGGGTCGAGGGTCCCCATCAACCCCTCTACCTGCATGCCATCATCCAAACCTCCAGAGAGGTCCAGCGGGTTGACAGCCTTATGCGCCGACACAACTTTGGGCTCTTCTGCTTGCTTTGGCTGGGTGGTTGCACAACCACCCATGCTCAAAAGGCCACCCATGCTCAAAAGGCCACCCATGAGGGCTACGCCCACGCTCCTTGAAACCATGGTGTTCTTCTCCTTGGACGCGGAAGCTGGACGTGAGTCGCTGAACCGCCAACGTGATCTAGTAGCCGTGATCTAGTAAGCGGGCTCGAAAACCAAGGGATAGGTGAACCAAGCCTCGCTTGGCACCTTCGGAAATTCCCAAGATTTAATGTGCTTAGCAAGACAGGCCTTGAGCGCTGGGGTCATACCCTGGGCTTCGGAAAATGCCACCTTCGAGGCAGCGCCGGAGGTGCTGATCAGGATCTTGGCCACCATCTTTGCGGTGAACTTCTTGCCCGCGGCCTCGAGAGCATGTTCATAACAACGGTTCAG
>JAFCZD010000625.1 GCA_019314525.1 Deltaproteobacteria bacterium | reverse complement strand
ACTGCGATGGCGCCATCGACGACGCCGACGATGACTGCTCCATCGCGCCACCCCCTCCGCCCCCTGTCTGCGAGGCAGCTGGCGCAGCTTGTGTCGCGAACGACGAGTGCTGCTCCAATAAGTGCAAAGGCAAGCCCGGCGCCAAGCTGTGTAAATAACTCCACCCCACCCTTCCCTCGAAAGTGGGCATCTACCCCTCACAACACCCGCGCGAACCCGCCTTTCACCAGCTCGGCGTTGAGGTAGCGCCCCTTGGCAAAGACCTGCTGCGCGTCCTCTACGCCTGGCGCGTAGAAGATATGGCCCACGTAGCGGCCGTAGAGGTCGATCTTGTTGGTCTTGACCACCACGAAGTCCACACTCGCCAACACATCGCGCACGAAGCTCTGGGCCTCCCTGCCGCCTTCTTGCTGCAAAGCTGGCGTGTCCAAGCGCGCGAGGCGCACGCGCTGGCGCTTGAGCACGTGAAAGCCTAGGTCGACCACCAGCAGCAGGGTGTCGCCGTCGACCACTCGCTCCACCGTAGCCTTGTAGACGTAGGTCGCTGCTTGTGGGCGGGGCAACCCTGGGGCTTGCTGCGAGTCGGGCACGTCTACCCCAACGAGGGCGCGAGTGTGGGCCCCACGCCGGATGGCCTCGGCCAGCTGACGCGCCGTCCACGTCTGGGTCTCCGCCTGCTCAGCGTACCAGCTGCGTGCATCATCAGAGGTCGCGCGCAGAAGCTCACGGTAGTGGGTCCAGCGCAGGTGGGCGTGCTCGGTGGGCGCTTCACGGTAGAGCCGTGCGAAGGCCAGCGCCTGTTGAAGTACCCGCACGTGCATGCCCAGCTCATCGGCTAGCTCACCCAAGATGGCGCCCCCATAACCTGCACGCTCCGTGAGCCGCTCAGCAGCAATGCGCTGACCAATGGCGTGGTAGGTGCGGATCAGCTCGCGACTGAGGGCGGCCTCGCTGCGGGCGCGCCCCTCCTCGAGCAGGCGACGAAGGTCTGTGAGCAAACAGCCATAGGCGCGCTTGGAGAGGGTGAGCTGAGCGCTCGCGGCTTTGGATGTGGCAATCATGACGAACTCCGAGTTCGTATTGTAGCATATCGTACACCGACCAGCGCTCAACTCTAGCCAGATGCCATCTCGTTTTAGGAGCAGCCGCCACGACAAAGTGCTTCATTGCAGTGACAGCGACACCAGCGACTCCCGCCCCCTCAGCGTCCTGCTCTAGAGCTTCCCGCCATCTTGGAGACCATCAAGGTTGGGGGAAGGGCTAACCGGCCTTCCCGTCACCTGATGAAAACAGCCACTGCTCTGTGACCCTTCAAAGGCATTGACCAGCCGAGTTCGCATCGCCTGATCACCTGCGAAGACCGTCATCCAGATACTGAAGAAGCCAGTCGCGTGCGCCAGTTTCGCCGTGAAACGCTGTACGGCAGCGTTCGCAGGGCTGGCTTCCACCTCTGCCCTTGCCTCTTCTGCAGTTGCCCACGCCTGCATTCGTTGGGATACCCGATCAAGAGCAACCATCTTGCCATTTTCATCAGTGTTGACTGAGATGCTCTTGTCTAGGCCTGTGAGATTGAGGGAGTCTTTCGCCATCGTGAGTGCTGCCCCTGTGAGCGCTGGGGAGGCTGCCACCTTGCCATCCGCCGTGTAGGAGAATGCAATGAAGGTGTTGTCACGATCAGGAAGAAATATCTGGCCAAGCACAACGTCCTTGTTCGACTTGGTTGAATTACAGTTCACACAGGCAAGCAAGAAGTTCTCCCAGCGTCCTATCAAATGCACAGAGGCAGATAGCGCCTTGGGCTGAATATGCTCAACTGCCAGGTTTGTGGCGATGGGACGTTCACAGTAGCTGCAATAACCGCCCAAACGGCTCACCAGATCTACCTTGGCGTCTGTGTAATCGTCATAATCATGTGCGAGCGGCGAGGCCCCACGTCTGACTGGTCGCATGACTACTCACCAAGCCGAGCAGCACGTTTCATCTCGAGAAACGCCTGAAAGGCCGGATTGTCGGCGTAGGGGGCGATATCCTTAGCGAGACGCTCACGAAACTCCGCTAGCTTCGCATCAGGGCTGTCAGAGGCCTCCTCGAGCTGCTCCAAGTAGTGCTTTGCCGCGGTCTTCATCTCAGCGTAGCGTGCGCTGTAGTTCGCGCCAGAAACTCCCATGATGCCCTCGGCAACCTCAGCCAGCGGCAGATTCCCCAAAGCAGCGGTGGGTTGCCCATCGAGCAAGAGCAGCTCCTCACCGGAGCGCAGAGATTGGATCAGGAATGGAGAGTGGCTCGTGGCGATGAACTGAATCTTAGGGAAGGTGGTGCGCAGCTCTTCAATGATGTGTCGCTGCCAGCGGGGATGTAGGTGCAGGTCCAGTTCATCGATGAGCACAATCCCTGCCGTCTCTCTCAGAACTTGGTCACCAAGGTGTGGATTGAGTGTGGCTGCCTTCTGCGCGATGTCGCCAACCATTGCCAACATGCTGCGCTGGCCATCGCTGAGGTTATTGAACGGTTGCTTGCCCTGCCCCTCGATTTCGATGATCACCTCGCCATAATCGGCGTCAAAATAGAGCCTGGTAGCTCCCTCAACGCAGTTGATCATGGCGTCGCAGACGGAGAGAAAGAGTGCAGAGGCCTCACCGCCACGTTGGAAATGGACCCATGATTGGCGGGCAATCCAGCGCACCAGCGTTGCGACTGAGAGGCGAGGATCAATGCTGCTATTGTAGCCATCGAGGCGAGAGGCCTTGCTCCCACTCTGCTCTTGGGTCAAGTCTCTCACGCGAGCTTGATCCCGAGGAACATCCCAAAGCCTGCCCGTACCATAGTAGGCGATCAACGGCAGCATCACTGGCTGATCACGATGCTTGTTGCTGATCTCTTTGGCGATGGCCGTAGCGCAAGATTTTAGCTTCTTGGCCCCCGAATAGGTTGTGCGTCCGTTGCGATTGTTGAGCGTTCGTTCCCAGCTCAGTCGCTCCCCGTTCACAACACCAGCCGCCCTAACGCTGCAGGGAAAGATCCCTTCCCAATGGGTAAGAGCATCAACGCCGTCACCCACGGTCTGGGGCATCAAACGAGGCTCGGATGGGCGAATATGGCGAGTATCACAGCCAGAAAAACCCAAGAACCAGCTCCCGAGCATCACGGATAGTGCATCGAGCAAAGAGGTCTTTCCAGTGCCGTTGACCCCAGCGATTAGCGTGAATTGCGGATGGAACGAAAAGGCGCAGTCATCGAAGCATTTGAAGTTCTTGATGTTCAAGTGATCAATGCACAGCATGGTTTCTTCCTACCAAACAAAGCCCAGCGTAAAATCGGCGGCGGGCAATACGCCGTTGAGGGCGAAGCTGCTGTCCTTCAAATCTACGTGGATGTACTGCACGCCGGCGGCGATGCCCAAGGTGAAGCCCCCCTGCCAGGCCCAGTTGTAGCCGAACATCGCGCGCGCCTGCAGATAGAAGACGGTCTCAGAGTCGGTGCTGCTCGTACCATCGGTGCTCGAACCCGAGCTCGCCTCGGCCGTGATGAAGCCTGGGGTCACATCTGCGAAGAGCCGCATGCCCTGGGGCGCATCACCTGTGATGTAGAACGACGCGCCGAGCCCGAGCCCGCCGCCGTAGAGCTTGGCGTCACCCCAACCCCAATAGAGAAAGCTGGGGGAAAGCTGCAACGAGGCGTGCTTGCCGAGGCCACGCTCGTAGGTGACGTTTCCCACGCCCAAGAGCGCTGAGAGTGGCGCGATGGTGATGCGGTTTTTCGGCGATGACGAATCAGGGCTGCGCATCACCATCGGTGTGGGTGCGGTATCTTGCGCATGAGCAACAGGGGTACAAGCGATCATCATCAAAACAGAAATAGACACTTTAAGAAAACGCATAGCGACCTCCCGGGCCTCAGCCCTTGTGGCAACGCACGATCCCCTGAGCAAGGCATGTGCCAGCAGTGCGTGAGTGAAAAGCCCCATGATTTCGAGGAGAGGTGCGCTGGGTCATGAACAAGCATTCACAATGCGGGAGGCAACTCCATCACATGACGAAG
>JAFCZD010000624.1 GCA_019314525.1 Deltaproteobacteria bacterium | reverse complement strand
GGGATGGCCGAGAACGAACAGTGACACACACGGTCGGTGTTGTCGGACGTGTCTTTCCCTCCCTCGTAGTCGAGGGGTTGTAGGTGTGATGATCCCCAACGAGTTGCCGCTTAATTCCGCAAGTGGCTCGGGGAAGGCAGGGCGCTCGTTGCGCCCGGTGAATGAAGGCTACGCGGTTCGAGGGTGATGGGCAAGGGGCAACTGTCGCGGCAACACTGGCAGTGGCCACGAGTGTGGGGGACCGGAAAGTCGAATTCGTCATTGAATGGGACCGTTGTCGACGGTTCCTAGTACTCAGTACAGAGACTCTCTACATGACAATCTATGAGCCAGCTAATTGGCGAATAGTTCAACGAGGCGAGTTGGTGGAGCACCCGTCTTAGTACCGCCGACAACCTTGTCAACAAGGGCACTAATCAACCGTATCGCGTCGGTATTTTGTAAGGATTTATGACTAATCTCAAAGTCCAACAATGCGCCTCTAACAATGTCTCTTGCTGTCGTGACGTCGAGACTGTTGGTTAGAGCACAGAACGCTTTGTGTAGCATTCCTTGACCAGGGCCAGCGCCGTCGAAAAGTAGTTGTTTTGTTGCGGAGTCCCACTGCAGCACAATGAGCTCTAAACCCTCGCGTATCATCTTGGCTGGCGCGGCGGCATGCTCCTGTCGCTGCTGCTCGACGGCTCGATCATGCTCCTCACGTTGCTGGCGTTCGCGTGCCTCTTGCTGTAGGCGGGCTCGGCGCGCACGGTACGGGTCGTGGCAGCGACGCACGAGCGCGGCGAAGTACGAGGCGCGGTCCCGGATGTCATCCCGATGCACCTGTTTGGAGAACTGCTTTTCCGCTTCTTGCAGCACCTGCAGAGGGTAGAGGCGCAGCCCGTCGACGAAGCGCTTCTTGTCTCGCGCGATGTCGTATAGGTCGTGGATGTGCGACAGCAGCAGTCGCGCGCTTCGGTCGACGGCCCGCGCTTGCTCTCGTGCTTGGTCTGCAACCTTTTCGAGCTTGCCAGGGTCAAGGTTCGCGCGCTGTTCGAGCGCCGTTTGGGCCATGCGGGCACCGTGCTGGTACGCCCGCAGCAGCGCGTCGACGATCAAGTGCGTCAAGCTCGCCGCAAGGTTTGGGTCTCGCAGTTGCGGATGGCTGGTCGATAGGTGGTTCGTCAAGGCCAGCAGGTGTTGTGCCGCGTCCTTGAGGCTTCGAAATGCGCGCTCGATGGTGGCCTTGCCGGTGGGATGGCCTTCGCGCTGAGGGGCGTGCTCGACCTCGAGAGCATCAAGGGTCTCGACCGTGTGCTTCGCCATGTAGGGCGTCCCCTGGTCGGTGAGCATCTGCGCCCCGGCGCAGCCCGCGAGGCATTCTGTCATGAGCTTGGCGACCATCTCGGAGGTCTCCGTCGGGCCGACCAGCACGCCGTCGAGCAGGTTCGCGTCCCGGCCGCCGACGTCCTGCACCGCGATGAGCTTGAGCTCTACCCCAAGCACGGTGATGCTCGTGGTGTCCGCTGCTTTCATGGTGTCCGGCAGCACGACATCAAAGCCGAAACGCCCTCGGCGTGGGTCGCGTTTGGGCTTGGGCTTTGGTTTGGGAGGCGGCGGTGTTGGCGGGTACTGGCCCCGTGCTTTCGCCAGCCAGCTTCGCAGCGTGCGCACGGGCAAAAACAGCGCTTCACAGAACCGCTTCTGGCTCATGCCCAAGTCGTTGTGCAGCCGGTCGTACGCGCCCACAATCTGCTCGCGCATCTGCCCGCGACCGAGCTGGACCGTCGCCAGCAGCGAGGTGGTGACCCGGAGCAAGGCGTTCGCCCGCTCGAGCTCGAGGCGCAACTCATCGGCCTTGCAGTTGGCCGGGGGACGCCCCCGGCGAGTCCAGCCCTTGAGCAAGGCACCGAAGCCGCCGATGGCACGGGTTACCAGCCGGCTGAGCGCTTGTGGGTTGATGTCGCACTTTTTCGCGGCTTGCTGTAGCTCGATGCTCGCCCAGCTCGGCTCGAACCGGATAACCAGCCCGAGTGCGACGAGCGCGACAATCATGCTTGGCTTTGGAATGGATGGGTGCGATGAGGCCATGGTGGGCCGGCTGGCGGTGTTGGTTTGGAGACTGTCGGCGCCAGCCGTGCCCCTTTGATACCGCTCAGGTCACGACACGGCCCAGTCGCACGCGTGCCCCACAGAATCGAAGCTCCATGACGCCGTCGACGAGCATCAGGCGCAGCACCTCGAGCGGGGCCCCTGTGGCGGGCGCAAACATCTCCTCGACGATGGCACCCGTCGGCTCTGTCATCGCCAGTGCTCCCTGACGTTTGCGGCTCACCGCGTCGACCTCGGCAAGCACACGATCAGCGCGGCCCATGAACCGGTCAGCCGGTGTGAGCCCGTCGATACCCATGTGCGCGCGGCGGTGGTTGTAGTCGTCAATGAACTGCGCCAAGCGGTGCTCGGCTTGCTGGCGAGTCGCGAAGTGCTCGACCTCCCACAGCTCGCGCTTGACCGTGCCCACCGCGCTTTCGACCTTGCCTCCACCCTGTGGGTGGTACGAGTGGCCCACGATGTGATCGATGAGCTCGGCCTCGAGCACCTTGCCGAAGTCCGACTCCTTGGTGAAGGCCAGGAACGCACCGCCTCGATCCGTGCGCACCGCCTCGGGTTTGCCGTGCCGTGCCATCGCCATCCGAAGCGTCTTGACTGCGACTTCGGTCGACGGCGCGTCGCCCACCCCGTGGCCCACGATGAACCGCGAAAAGTCGTCGAGCACCAGCACCACGTGCATCACTTCTCCGGCAACCCGCAGCTGCAGGAAGTCCAGCTGCCACAGGGCATTGCGGCGCGGTGCCTCGAAGCGTGTGGGCTCCTTCAGACCCTTGGGCCGAGAGCCCCGATGCACGAGCTCGTAGCCGTTGGCCTTCAGAACCTTCGCGATGGCCTTGAGCGAGAGCCGCCATCCCCGGAACCGCTTGAGCTGGGCGCGAAGCTGGGCCGGGCCGTAAGAAGCATGCTTGCGCTTGTACTCGAGGATACCCGCAATCTCCTCCGGACTCAGACCGTTGGCGGGGTCCGTCGGCGCGTAGGGTGACCGACCCTGCTGCTTGTTGACTACCGGCTTGTCGTCCTGAGCCGGAACCAACTCGACAACCTCGCCATCTCGAGCCTTCTGTTGCTTACTTGCCGCCTCCTTCCAACGCGTCAGCGACTGCGTCGTCGTCCCAATGATCTTCGCCACGTCCGAAGCGCCCATCCCAGACGACAACAAGCCCAGCGCCTTGTCCCTTTGCTCCTTCGTGAAACGTCGCCCCTGCAGTCTCTTACGATTCTCTACTTCTACCAAACTACCCATGACTGCCTCCGTGCCGGATGACCCGACTTCAGAGGCACCCCGCGCCCCCCTCAGCTCATGCTGCCACTTGCGGAATTTCCGGGCTGTTTTGCGGCAAGATGTTGGGGATCAAAACACCTACC
>JAFCZD010000623.1 GCA_019314525.1 Deltaproteobacteria bacterium | reverse complement strand
TAGTGTTTCACTCTCAGGCGATACGCTGGCGGTGGGTGCGGTCGGAGAGGACAGCGTGGCCACGGGCGTCGATGGCAATGAAAGGGATAACTCTGTATCGGTCAGCGGCGCTGCTTATGTCTTCACGCGTGTCGGGAGCACCTGGAGTCAGCAGGCCTACCTCAAGGCTTCCAACACTGTTGGGGTGGGCGACCAATTTGGATGCAGCATTTCGCTCTCGGGGGATACGCTGGCGGTGGGCGCACACCGAGAGGACAGCAGCGCCACTGGCGTGGACGGGGACCAATCCGACAACAGCGCGGTGTGGAGCGGCGCTGTCTACGTCTTCACGCGCACAGGAAGCACCTGGAGCCATCCGGCCTACCTCAAGGCCCCCAACACCGCAGCAAACGACCTTTTTGGCCATTGTGTTTCGGTCTCGGGCGACGACCTCGCGGTGGGTGCGGAGGGAGAGGGCAGCAGCGCCACGGGGGTGGACGGCGACCCCTCCGACAACAACGCATTGGAGAGCGGCGCCGTCTATTTCTTCCGCTGAGCCTGAAGACTTCGCGCGCTCGCTGCACCGCACGCCCCTGGAAGGCGAACCGCCACCGCGGGCTTACGTTTCTCGTCGTCGCCATAGCACCACTATGGCTCCTTCTCGCGCCTTGCCAGCCGCGCGCCTCGCGCCCCAGCTTGACAACCTAATTTCGATCAGCCTTAGCTACGCCCCTGCGCTTCGTGCGCTTCGCTCTTAACGTGACTTGATCTTGGCCAGCTTCAGCGCTTGAAGGCGCAGGGACTCGAGTAAGCCCTGGACGGTGCATGGTCCAGCAGTGGAAGCCGCTTGCCCTGATGGGGAGAAGATCTTAGTAGAGCAAGGGAAAAGAATTCTTCCGCTTTCCCAGCCACGCCTGCCGAAATCAGCTGGCCCTCACGCTCTCAGGCCTCCACGCTCTCAGGCTTGCTCTTCTTCGAGCTCCGATGAAAGAGCACCATGCCGATGATCGAGGCCATGCCCACAGCGCCAAGCACGATCCAAATCTTCCAGGGGTGGTAGGCCTTCCAGAGCACCGCGGTGGCGGCGTAGCGCTTGTCGCCAGCGTTCGTGCCTCTATAGGCGTTGGCGTTGCCCGCGGTGGCGAGCTTGTCGTTGATCGCCTCGAGGAGCGGGACATCGCTCTTGGTCCCCTTGGGCAGCTTCTTTGCGATGGCTTCGAGGGCGTTGATCTCAGCTTCAGGGGTCTTGAGCTCATCGATCAAGTAGCGCTTGGCGAAGCGATCGCGCGCCGAAAGGCTCCCATAGAGGGGCTGTGAGAGGAAGTTGCCGCCAGCCCAGCCCACGGCGAAGGGGATATTCGAGTAGCCCATATAGAGCGCTTTTTTGTCAGGGGGTGCGCTCATGCCGATGTACTCAGTGAACTTGGGGCTGCAGATCATCTCGCCCACCGCGAAGACAAAGATCGCCAACGAGACCATCATGCCCGAGCTGTAGACACCTGCGCCGACAAAACCGGCGGTGCTGATGACCATGCCGAGGAGCAGCGCGACCATCATCGGGAAGCGGGAGAAAAAGGCCGAGAGCGGCACCACGAAGAGGATGATCGCGATGGCGTCGATGTTGATCAAGAGCTCAGCCTTGGCTCCCCCCGTGCTGTCGAGGAAGTTGGTTTGCCACCAGCCGCCCCAGCTGCCGATGATGGCGCCTACATCGCGTGTGTCGACCCACTCATCGATGGCGATGGGCAGCAGATCCCAAAGTTGCATGAACATGAACCAGAAGCCGCTGATGATCAGCAGGAAGGAGAACATCTTGCGGTCGCGCCAGAGCACGAGGATGGTGGAAGCGAAGACTTGAAAGGGGCTCTTTTCGCGCGCTGCTGGGTCGATCTTCGGTTCCCGAAAGAGGAACGTCGAGGGCAGGAAGTTGATCGCCGTGAAGATGGCAGAGGCATAGAAGGCGTAGTGCCAGGTAGGGTTCTGATCGTTGCCCCGCAGCGCTGAAGCCAGCATGGGCGCGAGGGCTCCACCGATATTGACGATCCAGTAGAAGATGCCGAAGCCGAGCCCCGAGTTGCTCTCGTCGAGGGATTTGGCCACCGAACCTTGTACGGGTGGCTTGAAGATCGCTGTGCCGAGCCCCACCAAGCAGGCAGCCATGAACATCGAGGAGAAGCTGCTGGCGTTGGCCATCAATGAGTAGCCAATGATGTTGATTAGAAAGGCCACATACATACTGATGCGGTAGCCATAGGTGTCGGTGTAGCCACCAGACACCATGGGCACCAGGCATTGGATTAACGCCCACGTTCCAAGGATTGTGCCGCGTGCGCCGCCTTTGAGGAGCAGGACGTTCTTCATGTAGAGCGAGCGGATCGCGGTCACGCCGAAGAAGGCCAGTCGCTCGAAGGCCTCGATCAGGTTGCAGACCCAGAAGTTGGCCCCCATGGAGCCAACCTGGGCGGTGAATGATTTGCGTTGAGGGGTGGGGGGAGCGGCTTTTTCGGCCATGGCACATCCTATCGCTTGTGCCGCACTTTAGAGGGGCATGTGACAAGGAGGCAAGGGACAAAGGAGCTGGATGGTTTGGTTTGGGCGCGATCTCGTCCTGGGGGCTGCCTCTATGGCGAGACCGCGATAGCGCCCTTGTTGGGGTGCATCAGCTTCTCTGCCATGACCTTGGGGTTTTTAACCATGCGCCCGCTAATGCTCAGCGCGCCCATGATGCCCAGGCCGAAGTCCATCTCGGAGGAGAAGGCTTCTGGCCCCTTGAAGACGGCGATCACAGAGGTATCGGGATGCAACATCAACCCCGTCAACCACATCGCAGGGTCTTTGGAGCGGCCGAGGTTGAGCCTCTTGGCCATGGATTTGCGCAAAGGAAGGTCGGCGGGCCGGGCGGGGAAGTCAGCCTTGAGCAGCGGATTGGCACTACCAAGGCTCTTCATCAGGTCGCGCTCGAAGGCCTGCGCGAGCTTGGAGATGTCGGCGCGCGTTTTTTCGTGCAGCTGTGGCAGGTTTCCTTCGGACAACACCGCCTTGATGATGCGTTTTCGGCCACGAGGGGTCTTGGCTGCTTGCATCGCGTGAAAGAGCCCGTTTTCTGCCACTGATTTGGAGATGTGGATGGCTCCCTCATGGGCGAGCTTCTTCAAGATGCTATCCACCTGATGCACCCAAGGGGCAGGGCGGTCGTCGAGCTGGCGGCTGATGCGCCTGGCTAGGTCCTTGACGGCCTTGTAGGTCCATTTGGTGTGACCCTCGGCGGCCAGCACCTTCTCCACCAGTCTTTGCCGCGCCTTGCCGTCTTTGGCCTCACTGAGCGCCATGTAGAGGCCCTTGTTTCGCACCTTGGCAGGGACGCCTTGCATGCCCTGGGTCTTGCTGTTGATGCGCCGCACCCAACGTGGCAGCTCACCAATGGGGGCTGAGGTCGCCCAATTGGTGCAGGCGATGTCGTCGATCTTCTTGCCACGAGCATA
>JAFCZD010000021.1 GCA_019314525.1 Deltaproteobacteria bacterium | reverse complement strand
GGGCGGACAAGCTCAGGTTGAAAACGCAAGATCGTGGTCCTCTTGATCAAGGGATGATGAATGACCTCCTGATAATCAGCTGACACCCTCACCTCCTTGGGACGTATATCGACCTGCACACGTGTCGCGTCATCCTCAACGCCCAAAGCCAAGATCTGCTTTCTGGCCTTCTGCTCGATTTTCTCCAGCCGTGAACCGTCTGGCACGAATCTTCCGCGACATTGATTGGCTGCCTCATCGAGCACCTCTGAGATTTGATATTTTCGCCAATAGGCGGGACCAAAGTAAATACCCCCGTAGATGAGCGCTACGAGCCCCACAAAGAGCGCTACCGAGACAATATTCAGCTTCCCCGGCTTGCGATAGCGGGCCATTCTGCTCCTTCTTTCTCCATGCTGGATGTTCGCCTCAATGGCCCGGTGTTTCAACTATTTGACTTCGCTAAGACTAACGATACCATCGGGGAGTGTCACCACTATCTACGATACTGGTCGCTGGGGACCAGAAATTGTACCGTGAACTCACTCAGATGCTAGCGGGCAAGCGCTGTCGCGTGGTCAACGCCCCGGGCGTGTCTGACGCCATAGAACAGGCTCGTGAGGCCACGGCGATCATTGTGAACGCCGCCATGGGCAGTGGCGCTGGGGAAGATCTCTGTCGGCGGCTTCGCGCCACCCCCGCCACAGCTCAAACGTTGCTCTTCGTGCGCGGGACCAGCCACCAGCGAGTCCCCAACGTCGATGAGGTCCTCTCTTCCGACCTGCAACACACCATCGCGGTGCTCGAAACCTATATCCCCGAGCTCTCCGAGAGTGACGAGTCGCCGACCAACATCGACGAGCTGAGCGACGAAGCGCTCTTTGATATCACAGCGAGCGCTGAACAGTGGCAGCGCAACAGCGCCACCGAGGATTGGCCGCCCAAGCCGCCCACACAGCTCCCCAAGCAAGAACTCATCGTATTTGCCAAAGAGTACGCTGGATATGCTCAATCCCTCAATGAGGGTTACGATGCAACAGATCTCCCTCTGGCGCAGCGCAAACGCCTACAACAGATGGGGCAGCAGGTCGTGCTACAGATGGATACCGTACTTGGAGGCCTCCAAGACGCTATCAACGACGCCCTCAAGCGCGGCGACCTGATGCATATGCGGGGCCTGAGCGCAGCAAAGAACATCGCCTTCAGCCGTCTACAGCAGCTCCGAACCCACGTCAGCGCAGAGGGGCCGCTCGACGAAGGTGCCCCTGAGCCTGCGAAGGCCCCGCCGGCACATGAGACAACAGAGCGCGAAACACCGGCCTCGCACTCCGCGACGCCGGCCGCAGCGCTAAATGCCGCCGCACTCGGTGACGCCGACCCCGAGCTGCCTACCATGAGCGACACGGGCTCCGGGCTCGCTGCCATGAGCAGCACCGCTAAGAGCCGGCTCACCCTCGCCGCTGAAGCCAAAGACGCGCAGCGCACGCAAAAACCAATCACTGCACCTCGCCCCCCTCGCGTCAGCAAAAAGCCCCAAGAGCCCACCGCTTTGACCTCTCCCCTGTTCTGGCTGCTGATGGTGGTCTTGGCCGCAGGTGGTGCGGGGATCTGGACCATGCTCAAGGGGGGCGGTGAGGAGACCTCACGCCCCGCCAGCAATCAGGCTCCACAGATGCAGCAGGTGAGTCTGCGCGAGGACCCTAATGGTGTGCTCGCCCACCCCAAAGCCATCGATCATGAGCGTGATACCATCACCTTCACCCTGCTATGGTCAGTGGATGGAACCCCCCTTCCTGCGGTGCAGGGGACGCGCTTACCGAGCAGTCACTTCAGCCAGGGGCAAAAAATCGTTGTCAAGGTGACCCCCCGCGACGCCTGGGGTGCGGGTCGAGCCATGCTCTCACAACCGTTGAACGCAACGGGCGGCGACGCGTCAGAGTGAATCAATCGGATCAAATCAAGACGCGTGCTTGGCCCGAAGATAGTCCTCGCTGAGCCAGAAGCGCATCAACTCGGCGGCGGCGCGATGTTGTTTGGCGTTGTGCACGAAGGTATCATTTGAGTTGGCCTTGACGAGGTCTGGGCTCAACCCCCGCAGGTGACGTAGCGCGGTGTCAATGTCATTGACCAGCCACAGCGCCGCGCGCAACGCGGTGAGGTTGAGGCCAACCTGCCATTCTGCATAGCTTGGCAAGCGAGCCTCGGTGAACGCCAAGGTCGCCTCTTCCAGTTGGTGACGCCCGCGCCGCGAGAGAGCGCGGTGGATAGCCTCTGCCTGCAGCATCACCTCTCCGGGTTCTACCCCTCGCGGGAGATCACACGTTGGCTCTACGACCCGTCGCGCCGCGGCGACCAAGGTCTTCAGGCCTGTCGTGTCGAGCCTGTAGGCGGCCACAGTCCGATTGCGCAGATAACAGAGCAACTTGGCGATGCCAAAGCGCACCTCTCGCGAAGAAAATGAGCTCATCACCCCGCCCCCTACCACCAAGGCCGGGGGATCGGTCAAAAGCAGGTCCATCTCACGCAGTCGGGTATGGGAGACGTAAACGTCGACCTCTTGCTCAAGGCCAAGCACCTCGCAAACCTGACGTGAGGTCAATATCACAGGATCGTCACTGCGTGGTGAGAGCCGATCTGCCTTGCCTATCTGCCAGGCAGAGAGATCCGCCGGGAAGATCTTCGGAGCCACTTCAGCGAGAGCAGAGAGGATCGCCCGCCCGGTGTGGTGCTCGCCTGGATGAACCAGGGTGGTGGCGAAGGTTGAGGGGTCGAGAGGTGCGCTCGGCGCCCGCACCCCATCCACACGCCCCTCCTTGAAAATGCGCTGCTCCTGCTCGCGCGCGGCACCAGTGGTCACCAATGCTGCCGCCGCCGCGTAGGCCTGCTCACCAGCACCCACGCGTGACCAAAGGGCGCAGAGAGCCTGCAGCGCCTCGGCGTTGAGCGGATCCACCTCGAGGATCTCTCGCAGCTGCACCACTGCTTCGTCGGAGCGCCCCTCTTCTGCAAGGATCTCCCCCATGCGCAAACGACTCTCCATGTGCGTGGGATCAATCTCGCTCACAGCGCGATATTGCTCCAAGGCCTCCTTGGGACGTCGCAAGGTGCCATGGAGAATCTTCGCCAAGATCATCCGCCGTGGCAATCCTTCTCGCTGCCGCGGCTCGGGCAAGGACGCCAGATAAACGCGGGTGGCTTCACACGCACGCTCCCACTGCCCCAATCGTGAGAAAAGGGAAACAAGACAATCCACCACCTCCGCGTTGGCAGGATCGAGGTCCAAGGCGCTCTGATAGCGCAAAGCCGCCGCCTCGAGGTCGCGATATCCACGCTCGAAGATATCCGCCAGGGCGACAAGATGCGCCGCCTTTTCATTGGGCTCTTGATCACCCTCGAGCAGGCGCTGCACCATCTCAGCGGCGCTCTCCCACTCTTGCCGTTGCGTGAAAAGCTCCGCCAGACGACCCAGAGCGTCGCGCTGCTGTGGCTCGATGGCCAGCACATTCTGGTAGCTTGAGATAGCGAGCTTCCTCTCGCTGAGCTTGTCCTGAAAAATTCGCCCCAACGCAACGTGGGCACGTAGCAGGAGGTCAGGATCGTCGCTGAGGCCAACCAGCGTGGAGTAAACCTCCACAGCCTCCCGCCAGTGAGCCGCCGCGGAACAAAGCTCCGCGAGGGTTTGAAGCGTTGGTAGGTGGTGGGGCTCAACCTCTAGTACTTGTCGTAGGGTCGCAATCGCGGCCTCTGGTCGCCCCAGATGCTCGCGTTGAATCCAGGCCATACGCGCCAACAAGGTGATCTGTGCCTGTGCCTGCCCTCCCCCCCCCGCAGGCAGCCCCTTACACCTCATGACGGATACCCGCTCTCCTAAGGCCGTGACCAGCGCGTCCCAATCACCGCGCTGCACCAAGATCTGCTCCAAGAGGTGTGCGGCCTCACCATGATGTGGGTCCTCTTGCAAAACCCCACGTAGAAGCTCCAACGCCTGCTCGGGTGCATTCAATTGCTCATAGTGCAACTCAGCGGCCGCGTGCAACGCCACGCGGGTGCGCACTTGGTCAACACTCGTGTGCGCTTCACGCTCGAGGGTGCGAGCCACAGCCTCCCAATCACCTTGGACCTCGTAGAGACGCCGCAACGCGTGAAATACCAGCCATTGCGGATCTGTGCGAGCGACATCCTCCAACGTGGAGGCCGCAGCGGCAAAATCACCGGACGCCTCCTTCGCCGCGCACAGGCGAAAGCTCAATTCTGTACGTCGAATCGGCTCACTCGCGCGCTCGAAGAGCCGCTCACAGATATCGTCCGCCAGGACAATATCGCGGCGTTCGACAGCGATGCGCTCAAGGGCCAAGAGCGCCACCTCATCGTCAGGGTTGCTCTCGAGGGCCTGTCGATAAATAAGCGCCACATCCCGTTCGAGCGCCAGATACGCCTCGGACCAGCGCGCAGCCTCACCAAAAATTCGTGCGCTATCCACCGCATCAGCAGAAAATGACGCCAGTTGCCGCCAGGCATCGACCAACCCCACGTGGTCTCCCACCTCAGCGTGGAGCAGAAGAAGAGCGTCCAGGGACTCAAAATCAGCAGGGGCAAGAGCCAGCGCCCCTCCATAGCTTGCCATCGCCTTGTCGACCATGCCGAGTTTGGCTTGTAGGCGCGCCAACTGCTTCAGCAGATCTAGCTGAGCAGTCGGTGAATAGGCGTCCTGCATGCTTCGCTCGAGGAGCTCCAACATCGCCGCATGTTCAGCTCTAGCTGCTAGCAGCTCCAAGAGCATCTCTTTGGCGCTTGCGCCCTTGGCGTTAGCCTCCACTGCGTCCTTCAACGCATCAATGGCGCTGATCTGGTCGTCGAGCCTCTCCTGGTAGGTTTCACCGAGGAGCTGCAGCAGCGATGAACGTTCATAGGAGTTTGAGACCAGCTCCAGCCGCCGCGAAACAGCAGAGACCAGCTCATCCCACTCCCCTTCCCGCCGACAAAGTGTCAGCATGGAGGAGAAAAGATCTTCTCGATGAGGGTCGAGGGCCAAGGCCTCCCGATAGTGGCCCAACGCGGCTTCGGGCCGCGTCAGCTGGCGAAAACAGAGTTCCGCCAGGCGCTCGTGGATCGCCAACTGTGCACGCCCCTCCGGGACCACGGTCAGCCTCCGTTGCAGCTCCTCCGCCAGCTCCGACCAACCACCACGCTCCTCGAGTAAAAACACAAGCCCCAAGCTCGCGACTTCGTCCTGTGGGTATTGGGCCAGGACTCGCCCATAATGCTCCTCAGCCTCAGCGCCACGCTGAAGGTCTCTAGCCAAGAGCGCCGCACCAGCCCGCATCAGCGCACGCTGCTGGATCTCCCGGCCCGGTGCCTTCGCGCACGCTTGAGTGAGCTCAAAGAGCTCGGCGACCTCACCGAGGGCAGCGAGGTTGCGCCGGTGAGCCTGCTCAGCCGCGCCTTGGGTCGACCCTTCTTTCGCCCTTTGGTGATAGCGGGCGGCGCGCTCTGGCTCAGCCAGTCCATACTCGGCCACACACCCCATCTCAAAGAGCAGGCTCGCCCGCTCCCCGTCACCCTCCTCGGCCGCAAGCCGCTCCTCGAGCAGCTTCAAGACCCCCTCGAAGTCCCCATCACGTGTGAGCAGCGAACGCAGCTGCTCTCGCCCCTCCACATATCCCTCGTCGAGGGCGATGGCCTGGCCATAAAGCGCGATCGCGCGCCCGCTGTCGGCCAGCTCTCTCTCGACGACCGCCGCCACAGCCCCTATACGGGCCCCACGAGCGGCGCCTTCGTGTTGCAACGCCAACTCCAGCGCCACATCAACCCAAGCCTCCCAGCGGCCAGCGAGGCGGAGCACACGCTCGAGGCGCGGCAAGGCATCGGGGATGTCGTACTCGAGGGCGTGCCCCAAATGCCGCACCGCCTGGTCCACATCCCCCAACTCCTCGTGAAGCCTACCAAGGGCACGATGAAGCTCTCCCCTTATTGAACCATCAACCCTTTGGAGGCAGTGTAGATAGATCGCGATGAGATCGGCGTGTCTCCCTGACTCTTCGAGCAAATCAGCCAGCTCGCCCAAGGCAACGCTCTCCACGCCCAAGGCGAAGACCGCTGTCTCCAACAAATCTGCTGCACGCGCAGGCTCTTGCAGTTTATCGCGACAAATGCGCGCCGCTCGCAAATAACGATCCCCACGTTGGGCTTCGTCATCTGCCAGATCTCCTGCGGTGACGAGCACGTCGACGAGGTCCCGCCAGCGTTCATGCTGTGTATAGATCTGCTGTAAACGAAGACGAGCTGTCGCGTTCTGTGGGTCTTCTACATGGGCCAGGCCAAGGTTCTCCATCGCCGTGGAGGGGTCAGACAGAACATCCGCCTGTAGCTCCCCAACGAGCTGGTAGAGCCTCGACCTCCGATGCCGCGAGGAACTCGCGGCGATGGCCTTGTGACATATCTCCACCAGGGCGGCGTGCTCACCTCGCTTGACGTAAATCCATCTCAGTTGGGTGAAGAGCGGCCAGTGACCAGGACCGATGCCCAGCGCCTCCTCATAGCACTCGCGCGCGCGATCCTGGCAGGCGAGCCGATCCGCGAAGATCGTGCCCTTCTCCAACAACAGATTCAACCGCCGCTCTGGCTCGTCGCTCACAGCCAGCTCGACGTCTATGAGACGCAACACCTCCGTCCAATTCTGCAAATACCGGTAGATATGCCGCAAGGCGCGGGTATAGCCCAGCTCCTCTGGCTGAAGCTCATGGGCCAACTGGTGGTGGATCAGCGCCTCGTCCCAGTCGTCGAAACGTGCCGCCAGCAGAGCACCCAGGGCATGGTGAAGACGCGCTCGCGCCAGGGGCTCACTGGACGCAGAGAGTTCACGCTGGGCCTCGACCACCAGCTCCCGAACCACCATCAGGTCAGCGCTGGCAACCAATGCCCGGCGGGCGGTGACCTCCTGCAACGTATCCGAGAAGATCGGAGTGTCGCTGACTATGGTGTGCGACCGCCCGTCACCAGCTGTTTTGGAGAGGTTTGGCCTAATCTCTTGTGTATCGGTGTCACCCATCTTGCTGATTCTGGTATAGGAGACACAAAAAATATATGGGCGATTTTCGCGGCAGAATTGAGCCCTCCTGGAGGGCTTTGACGGTACACTTCACGCTGGAATCGAATGTGGGAGATCACTTCAACGACATATCGCTCACACGCTCGAGCGACTCGAGCTGGCTTGCGCAGAAGCTCCGCCCTTGGAATCGCTTTCAGACACGGTTGCTGGCGGGGATTGTGGTCCTTTCCATCGGCACCTCGGCCATCGCTGGCTACACCGCCTTTCGTCGGGAAATGCGGCTAGCGCGCGCCGCACAGCAGCGCCATGGGCGACTGCTGGCACAGAGCCTGGCCTATCAGAGTGCCTGGCCGCTCTCCGCCAACTTCAGCGTTGACACCTCCCCTCACGGCTCCCCTACGGATGCGGCTCAAAGCGCGCTGCACCAGCTCATGGCGCGCACTCTCGCCATGCCCAACATTGTTGGTGTCACCCTCTACAACACCCGCGCTGGGCAGATAGCGCCCCACGACAAGACGAATCCAGCTCTGGGCCCCTCCACTGCCATGATCCACTCCTTGCTCGCGGACCCACACAAAGAGGCCTATGAGGTACGCGCAGGCGAGCATCTCCATTTTCTCTGCTTGATCAGAGCGCCGAGGAGATCACCAGGATCCCGAGGTCGCAAGCTTGGCGTCGCCCACGTGGCGCTCTCACTGCGCCCCGCCAGTGAGCGCCTGAGCGGCGCCTTAAACTCAAGCCTCAAGGCGTCAGCCCTGATCTTGCTCTTGGGCGTTATCGTGGCGCTCTTTCTCTCGCGGCGCCTCTCACGCCCCGTCCTGGCGCTGGTCCACGGGGCGGAGAAGCTACGTGCTGGAGAATTGGGCTACCAACTGAAGGTCCAAAGACGCGACGAACTTGGCTTGTTGGCTCACTCTTTCAATCGCATGTCGTCCCAGCTGCTGGAAACGGTGACGTCGCTGAACCACCTCAATCAGCACCTCGAGGCGGAGATCAGCAAACAGACGCTCGGCCTGCGCCGCAGTCGTGACTTCATCGCACTGCTCAACGTCCCTCTGCAGCTGCACAAGCTGCTCGATACAGCCCTCGACGCGCTGATCCGCTCCAGCGGTGCCATGGCTGGCGCCATCTACCTTCGAGAACGCCGCCGCCTCGAGCTCGTAGTCTCTCAGGGAGCGTTGGCGCGTGTTTTTGCTCTGGACGAGCAGGAAGCAGCCTTCATCGGTGAACAGACAGCGAAACACGCCATGGTGTTGCGTGATCAAGCACTATCAGCGCAGCTCACAGCGGAGTTCCCGCGAGCCGGCGCCGTTCTTTATGACGGAATAATCTTCCGTGAACGGCTCGAGGGCACGCTGGTCCTCGTCTTTGACGAGCACCCCTCGGCCGATCGCGTCGTCTTCGTCGAGCAAGCCAGCTCACAGCTCGCCATCGCCCTCGTCAACACCCAAGCCCTCGCCAACGCTGAGCACCTTACTCGTGAGCTGGAACAGCGCAATATCGCGCTCCTCCAACGACGCGATCAGCTACAGGAGATGAACCGTCTCAAGAGCGAATTCCTGGCGCGCGTCTCCCATGAGCTGCGCACACCACTCAACGCGATCTTGGGTTACACCGAGCTGCTGACAGATGGAATCTACGGCGAGGTCACAGCCAGACAAGAACAGCGACTAGGGGGGATCGAAGAGAGCGCCACCAACCTCCTGGAGTTGATCAATCAAATCCTCGACCTCTCCCGCGTCGAGGCTGGGCGTATGGCCGTGCATCTTGAAGAGATCAACCCTGTGGAGCTTGTGCGCGAAGTCGTAGAGTTGGCAGCGGCCTTGGTGCGTGAGTGCCCCTACGAGCTTGAGATGGTGGCTCCCGAGGCCCCCATCGCTCTCTCCACAGACCCAACCAAGGTCCGACAAATACTCGTAAATATGTTGAGCAACGCGATAAAATTCACCACTGATGGTGGCGTGAGGGTTGGCGTTGAGAGCCACAAAGAGAACGTGTGCATCTGGGTCGAAGATACAGGTATCGGCATCGAACACGCCGACCTCGCGCTGATCTTTGACGAGTTCCGCCAGGTGGATGGTTCCACCACGAGGCGTCATGGAGGAAGCGGGCTGGGCCTGGCCATCAGCCGCAAGCTGGCTGCGCTCATCGGTGCCTCGATCAAGGTGGAGAGCCACCTTGGCAAAGGAAGCACCTTCACCCTCGTGCTGCCTTTTTCGCCCGTCCCCCAACGCATCCATCCCGCCGAGGGTCTCCCCGAGATCTCCATCAAGGTCGCTGCCCATCCACTGCTTGAAAATGAGGAGTCCATACCCTAATGGCAGAAGAACGACGCAAAGAATTCAAAGAACTGATCCTCATCGTTGAGGACAACCTTCACAACCGCCAGATCTTCCACGATGTGCTGGTGCACCGTGGATTCGAAGTCATCGAAGCAGAAGACGGCGAGGAGGCCCTGGAACAAGTCCGGCGACGCCGCCCCGACCTGATCCTGATGGATCTCTCCCTGCCCTTGAAGGATGGCTGGACAGCCACCAAAGAGATCAAAGAGATGGACGGGTTCGCACAGATTCCAATCATCGCGCTCACAGCTCACGCCATGGCCGGGGATGAGGACCGAGCCATCGAGGCGGGTTGTGATGGTTACCTCTCCAAGCCGATCTCACCGAAAAAGGTCGTCGAAGAGGTGGAAAAACGGCTCTCTTTGACCTGATCACCCACCGAGCTTTACAGCTTGGCCCTCGATAGCCTAACATCCTGTAGACATAGAAGGTGTAGCTTTGGCGGACGTATGAGCGGCTCACGTTCGTCAGGGCACCAAGGAGGCTGGTCGAAGGTGGGTGTTTTGGCCAGACGACCAAGCGCAGGTATATGGCGAAGCTAATACTCGTATCGGGTGATGAACCTCGTGAGTTCGAGCTGCAAGAGTTCAACTCACTCGGGCGTCACCCCAACAACACGATACAGATCCTCGACCGGATCATCTCCAAGGAACATGTACACATCGTGCGCACACCTGATGCGCAATACATGCTCAAGGATCTTGGCAGCCTCAACGGCACCTTCATTGGTCAAGATCGGGTCAAAGATCAGGTGCTACACGATGGCGACGAGATCAACCTCGGCTCCACACGATTGATCTACCGCTCGGATGAAGTTGACCAAAGTGAAGTCCCCTTACAGAAGGTCACGATCGCGCCTGGGATGATGCAAAGCCACATCCGGCAGCGCCTCGAGGCCAAGGACCAAAACTTTCTTCCAGAACGCGAGGTCTTTGACCAAGAAGCCCTGCGCCGTGACTATGAACGCTTGCGCATCGCCTACGAGCTCGGCCGCGCAGTTGGCAACGAACTCGACCTCGATCGACTCTTGCACAAGGTCCTCGACAAATCCTTCGAGATGCTCGCCGCTGACCGTGGCGTCGTGCTCCTCGTCGCAGAAGACGGGCAGCTTCTCCCACGTGTGGCCAAACAACGGCAAGGCGGCTCCACAGACGAGATCATGATCTCCAACAGTATCATCAACGAGGTGATCCAAAACAAACAAGCCGTGCTCTCCTCTGACGCCACGGTAGATAGCCGCTTCTCAGGAGCCCACAGCATCATCATGCAAGGTATCCGCTCCACCATGAGCGTGCCACTGCTCCATGGCAACGATCTGCTGGGCATCATGCACCTCGATTCCCAAATCGCCACCAACGCCTTTGACGAAAAAGACTTGCTGGTCTTCACGGGTATTGGCAGCCAAGCCGCCGCGGCAATTCAGAATGCCCGTCTCGCCGCGAAGATCGAGTGGGAGGCGCGTACGCGAGCCCAGTTCCAGCGCTTCTTTTCGCCAAGCATGGTCCAGCAAATGATCGAGGGCAAGTTGAAGCTTGACGGCGTGGGTGAGTCACGGGAGGTCACCGTGATGTTCGCCGATATCCGAGGCTTCACGGCGATGACCGAAAAATCCAACGCCCATGACGTTGTTGAGCTGCTCAACAACTACTTTGAAGCCATGGTCGAGGTGCTCTTCCGTTATGACGGTACCCTCGATAAGTATGTTGGAGACGAGATCATGGCGCTCTTCGGCGTGCCTGTCAGCCAAGAGGGTGCCTCTGTCGCGGCTGTAGAATGTGCGGTGGAGATGATGAAGACCCTTGAGACGTTCAACACTGAACGTGCTCGCTATGGGCAGCCACCGGTGGAAATTGGTATCGGGATGAACACGGGCATTTGCGTCTATGGTGCCCTCGGCTCAAGTAAGACGCTACAATACACAGTCATCGGTGACGCAGTGAACATCGCGTCGCGGCTTTGCTCCGTTGCACGCCCAGGTGAAATCATCATCAGCGATGTGACCTATAATGAGGTGCACCATCACATCGACGCCGAAGCGCTGCCCCCGGTACGGGTCAAAGGTAAAGAGCAGGAACTCTCGATCTACCGTGTTCTCGGGGTGAAGCACGCGTATACCCCCAACACGAACACCAACCCAGGGCCGTCGTCAACGCGCCCATAGCTCCATGCAACTCCGGGATAGTCTTCTAGAGCGCGCAGCCAGGGCAAGCTATCGATTGACCTCGTCGTACTCTCTCAGGGCGTCTAGCAGCACACCCTGAGTGTCGAGTTCGATCGCGATGTCTTCCTCCTCAGCCCCATCCTGCTCTGGCTCGAAGGCGAAACGTCCAGAGGCCCAATCGAGCATCTCCATGATCACGCTGATCACTTGAATGCTCAAGGCCTTCCTGACCTCGAGCTCCTCCACAGCTCCTTCACGGACCAGCACTGTGCCCAAGAGGCTGTCAGGGAACTCCGACTTCTGCAGGTCTGCCGCCGCTGCGAGGGCCTCTTCGGTTGCTGACCCTATCTCCTTCAAGATTTCGCCCAGATGCCGGCCCGAAGGCGACGCGGCGCCAGTAATCTTGCCCTTGCGCAGATGAACCGCACCAACCCCTTCTTCCGAAGTAATCACCAGAGTGCCCGTGCGGCGACTGCTCTTGAGGAAGTCCAACAAATCAGGCACTGCCAAGAGCTGGAGGTCTCCTGTGAAGGCGGCCTTGGCGACGCTGCCCTCAGGGCTCTTCTTCGCGCTTCGCTCCGAAATGCTCGGCATGGGATCGGCAGACTGCACCGCCACCATGGACTCGCTGTCGAAGATATCCTGCGCCTCCCTCCAGAGGTCGACCTCCTCCTCTCCTGGGGTGGCGAGGGCGGCCCCGACGGACAGAATCCCACCACTCCCCGCCAGCTCAGTGGCGCTGACAGCAGGCAAGCCCGTCGCCGAAGGGTACTTCCTGCTCACATCAGCCGTATGTCTCAAGCGCATGCCCGGCTTACTGCCACTATGCCGACGATTGGCGAGACAGCCGAGGGCCAACAATACCGACGCCTGGAGATCCTGATCGAGGAGCTGCGCCGACAGATGCTCGAAATGTGGGGCAGCCTCTTCATCCTTACCGAGCTTGATCAAGTTCCAGCCGAGCAAGTCACGCAAATGCCAGAAATCCGGCGCCGCCTCCACCAACTGTTCGAGCCCATGGATGCGCTGGGGGGTCGGCGGAAGATCGCGCAAACGACAGAACCTGACCATCACCTCCTTGCTCACCTCACCGGCTTCCAGCAGTTCAGCGAGCAACAACTCTTGCACCACCTCGCGAGATGGTTGATCCCGGCTGAGGAGTGGAAGCAGCAGCGCCGCGACCTGCCCACTCTCTCCAATCAAGAGCGCCTGACGCGCTTGGAAGAGCAATGGGTCCCTCCATGCGGGATCGACTTGGTGTGCCTCTCGTGCCGACGCGACAGCGTCTTCGGGGCTCCCTGACCAGGCCTCCATCTTCGCCCGGGAGAGCAACGCCACGGCATGAGCGTGCGTTTCATTGAGCTGGATGAAGTCCCGAATCGCCGCGTTTACGTGCTCGATGGCCTCATAGTGGTCACCGCTGAGGAACTCAACCTCAGCGACATTACGCAGGCTGATGCTTCGCGCCACGGCGTCAAGACGCTCGCCAAGCTCCAAACACCTGCGGGCGCTGTCCACAGCCTCCTCAATCTGGCCAGCCGCTGTGGCACCACGAGATATCCAGAACCACGCGGCCCAGCGCAGTGAACTTTGCCCGTAAACCCCAGAAGTGACCTCGTCCAGGCTCCCGATTCCGCTCTGCACATCGTTGTCGAGGATAGCGCTGATACCATAGAGGAGAGCTCTCATGGCATCACAGTGTGCATGGTTCGCGTCAGGCTCCTCCTCCTGCACCTCCAAGACTGAGCCAATCAAACCGCCGACGGTCTCGGCCTCCGTGAGGTTGCCCTGGATGAGGCACATGCGCAGCTCTTGGTAGGCCACCTCGATCCACCACGCACCGTTATCCGCCTGAAAGCTTAGAAGAGATCCCACAGCGCTGCTGTCATCGCCCATCTCGAGCAACGCATTGCGTAGGGTTAGGTATTGATCTGTGCCTGCCTGGTACACGGTCTCCCCGAAGGTCGCTCCACCCCGTCAAATGTAGCGGTACTCCACCCTTGGAGCAACCACAACGCAACAGATCATCCGATGGTCAAGCCCAACTCGGAGCGCACCCGGAAGTACTCCTCTGACACGCTATAAAGAACAAGCTCTTTTACTCGCTCCTTGGGTGGCAGCGACCCCACTGTAGCAGGTTCGGTCATCACCATCTTGGCCGCCACCTCAAGGTCATTGCAAAGGATGAAACCCACACGGCTGCAGGTCTGCTCCACACCCGAAAGCCAACGCTTGAGATCGACCTGGCCCCCACGCGCCAAGAAGCGCTGTACCACGCCAGCAAGGGTCTCCAGCTGGCCAGGATGCATCCGATCGCGCACGTCCTTAATCGTCTTCTTGACGGCCGCATCCTCAGCTGGCGGCACCGGAAACTCGTTGTTACACATCTTCAGAGCTGCAAATAGCACGGTCTTCAACTGCCCTGCACCGTGGAGGACCCGCCGCAGAAAGTGCTCTGTACGTAGATTGGTGAGCTCCTTCGCCACCGCAAAAGCCAACTCCTTCTCTGGCCGGCCCTGGAGCAAATCCTGACCGACAACAAAAGATGGGAGCTCTGTGGTGTGCGCCATCTGCAAACCCGTGGGCTGCTGATGTCGCAAATAGAGGTCCGCCTGAACCACATTCAACACCGATGTCGCGTAGTTGAAGACCTTCGCAAAGAGCAGCTGGTTATTCTGCAGGTCCAGCTTCTCTTTCTTTTTCAGCCCGTATTTCTTGTGCGGCTGAGCGGTCATCTGCGCCACCAGAGGCGCCACAGCCGCGAAAATTGTTCCAACAAAGAGGTCCTCGTCAGGGTGGAAGACATCCCGACGCCACATCTCATCAGTCATGCGGGCTTTGGCACGCACGAAACCACGCTGCCGATATTGCTCGTAGAACTGCTGCTCCTCAGCGCTCGCCTTCTTGAGAAAGCTCAGCGTCGAGCACATGCACCAAGCCTTGTCGTACTGCTTGCCATCCATGTAGATCTTGCGCAGTGCCTGGTAATATTCCGTCTTCAGCGGCTCGTGTTTGATGAGAATTTGGTACTCGTTGATCGCCTTGTCAGCATGCTCGGGACCTGCGAGGACATAGAGTTCCCCAAGAATCTCGTGCCTCTGCATATGCGTCGAGTCAAGTGAAGAGGCCACCTGGAAGGCCTCCATGGCGCTCTGCAAATCACGAAGACGCGTGCGGTAGATCTCCCCGAGCGCATGCCAGAGGATGGTCTTGATGTTCTTTTGCCCCTGGGGCGAGAGCCGTTTGATCATCTTGCGATAGTTGCGCTCTTGCGACTTCCAGTCCTTCTGACTGGTAACGATGCGCTCCATCGCCTCGAAAGCTTTCAAATCAGCTGGGCTGATCTCGGTGCTCTCGGTGATATCCGCCAACTGGTGGTCGAGGGACTGGTTGAACAACTCCATCGCGCGCATCATGTCCTGCAAGTTATCGCGCAAGATTACAGCCGCAGAGTAGACAAAGCGCGCCTTGATGGCGTTGGAAGGATTCAACTCTGCCAGCTGCAGAACCACGTCCACCGCGCGTTCCCAGCGCTCTGCGGTGGAAAAGAGCCCAATGAGCTGGTGAAGAACTGGGTTGCTTGAGGGTTGCATCCCCGACGCATGCTCATAGCTGTCGATAGCGCTGTCGACGTCCTTCAGCTTGTCGCGGTAGATTTCTCCCAATTCCTGGTGGAGGACAAACTGCCCCTGCTCGTCAGCGGTGTTCAGCAGGCTCTGTTTGGCTGCCACCACCGCCTTCCAGTCGTTCTGCTTGGTCTGGAGGTCCACCACGGACTCGAGGGTGGACCGATGGTAGGGGTCTATCTCCAAAGCCTTCTCGAACATATTGAGCGCCTTTTTGCGCTCGCCGAGCTTCAGCTTGATGTTGCCCAAACGATAGAAGATCTCAACAATCTCCTCCGAAGCCTGACTATCTCGGTGATGTACCAAGATCGTCTGGTAAATCTTGAACGCGCGCTCCCAATCCTCCGTACGATGCAGCAAGTCAGCCATCCCGCGGAGGGTTGGCAGGTCTGTCGAGTCGATATCGTAAGCTGAGCGGTAGTACTTGAGCGCCTTGTCGTTGTTGCCGAGCACATCACAGCTGCGCGCCAACTTATAGTAGAGATGCTGCAAGCGCTTGTTGTCACGCCGATCCGTCTTCCGGATCAGCATGTCGAGCACTGGCTCCACTTCTGCGTAGCGTTCCTCGCGGAAGTAGACCTCGGCTAGGGGTGCCCCCGCCTCCTCGTGATCGGGGTCCAAAGCCAGCGTGCGCGCCAAGAGATCGGTGCCCATCTCTTCATCGCCCAGCTCCTCGAGGTAGGCTCGCCCTGCGTCATAAAGGAGTCGAGCCTTCTCCAGCTGGTTGCTGGTGTGCTCCTCCGCGCGAACCATCATCTGCGCGCTCTTGGCCCAATCTCCGCGCGCCTTATAGATCTCCACCAGGCGCGTCATGGACAGGAAGTGTGAGCCATCAAGCTCCAGAGCCTGTGCAAAGCGCTCCTCGGCAGTGGTCGCGTCGTCCTGATGCTCCTCGTTGATGCGACCCAAACGGTAATAGACATCTACCCGGTAGCCAACATCGTCAACAAGCTCGACGAGCTGCCCCATGACATCCACTGCACGGTCCCAGGCTTCAATCTGCTCGTAGAGCCGCGCGAGGGCGTCAAGAGCCTCTGTATGATCAGGGTCAAATGAGAGGATATCTGTATAGGCTTCGACGCTGCGGTCAGCGTCCTGCAGCGACACCTCATAGACCTGTCCCATCGCCTGATAGAGGGCAATACGCTGCTGCGGATCGATGGCGACGTTGATGTGTCGCCGGTAGGTCTCCACCAGGTCATCGAAGCGATTGTCCTGCTGGTACACCTGCTCCAGCGCCTCGTAGGTACCCCCGCTGTTCTCATCAAGTTGCAGGATCTTCTCATAGCAGTCTGCCGCGCGATCAGGCTTGCCGAACTGCTCCTGCCAAACCACCGCCATGCGCTGAAAGAGCGAGATACGCTCGTCGTCGGACTCGACAATATCCAGTTGTTGCTCGAGGACGTCAATATACTCCTCGGCCTGCCCAGTCTTCTCATAGAGACGCTCTAGGGAGCGCAACGCAGGCAGGTGCTGCGATTCAACGATCAGGACATCCTTCTGGCTCTCGATGGCCCGCTGAGGATCTTCCAACTGATCCTCGAAGAGATCTGCGATGCGGGTGCGCAGAGTGATCACCTCTTCAGGTTCCTCGGCGATGCCCGCCTTGCGCTCGAGGATATCGATCAACCCCTCCCACTGCTGGTCGTTACGATAGAGTCGCTCCAATGCCTCTAGCACCTCTGAGTTGCCGTCCTCCAGATCCAACGCCTTACGATAGGCAGCGATGGCCTGCGGCTGATCAGAGAGCTGCATCTCGTAGACCTCTGCCATGGAGCAGAGCAGCTCTGTGCGCTTCTCCGCCTCTTCTTCCAGCTCTTGGTTGCGATTGAGCACCTGAACCAACTCAGGCCACTGTGCCGTCTTGCGATAAAACCCTGCAAGCACTGTCAACGCGCGCTGGTTCTCAGGATCGAGCTGCAACGCCTGCCCCACCGAAGCGACAGCGTACTGTAGCTGGCCCAGCTCAGTGCCGTACCAGATGCCCATATTGACGTACATATTGGACTTGATCTTGGTATCGGTGATCGTCTGGACGATGGTATTGCACTCGGTGAGCAGCTCATTCCACTTATTGGTCACCGATGCTAGGCGCTTCAGCTCCTCCACAGTGGCGTCGTTCGTGTAGTCCTCTTTGAAGGCGGCCTGTAAAACGACAAAAGCGTTCTCTGGGCTATTGAGGTGCTCCTCGTAGACCTTGGCCACCTCCTGGAAGAGCTCCACTCGCTCCGAGATCTCCTCCGTGAGGGTTGCACGCCCCAAGAGCAGCTCCACGAGCTTCTCCCAGTGCCAACCTTCGCGATAGAGTTCGTTGAGAGCGCTGAACGCGACACGATGCTCGGCTCTTTCCTGAAGCACTCGCTCATAAGCACCAGAGGCTTGCTCGTTATTGCCAACCTTCTCTTGCCAGGTGTTCGCCACCTGCATCAGCACATCTATCTTTTCTTCCGCCCCCTCGATCACGTTGACCTTGAGTTCGAGGACCTCAACGGACTCTTCCCAGCGGGCTTCCTGTGTCAGGAGCTGCTCCAGCGCGCTGAGGGCAGGAAAGCTGGTGGACTGCAGCTCAAGCACCTTGCGCCAGGCGTCGATGGCCTCTTGGGGACGCAAGAGCGTGTCACCCTGCAGCTCACCAAGCTGGATGTAGAGCGCCTTGAGATCATCATCGGGCATCTCAGAGGTATTGCCGATGTCGATCAAACGGTAGAGGGTCTCGGCCAGCTCCTCCCATGCCTGGGTCTCACGATAGATCTTAGTGATGGCGTAGAGCGCCATGATGTCACCAGGATCGATCTCGAGCACCTTCTGCCATGACTCGAGGGCGTTCCGCTCACGCTCGAGCTTTTCACCCCAGATGCGGCCCAGACGCTGATACAGCCTGATTTGTGCGTGGGCTTCCTCAGTGATGTTCACCTGACGTTGCAAGACCTCCACCAACTCGCGCCACTCCCCAGCGGCCTCGTAAAGGTCGGCCAAAGCCCAGAGGGCCACGGGGTCTTCGCCCCGCAGATCGAGCACGCGGTTCCAGAGATCTTGCGCCTGCTCTGGGTCGCTCAACGCATCACTGGAGATTTTTGCCATCCGCGCGTAACAGTCAGCGATCCCGTCGTCCCCAGGCTGGATATCGATCATCTTTTCGTAGGTGCCGTGCAGCTCTTGCCACTGCATACGTCGGAAAAAGATCTGCTCCAGGGCATCGAGAGCCCGTGCATTACGTGAATCGGCGTCGAGGGCCTCGTTGTAGCTCTCCACGGCGCTATCGTCGTCGCTCAAAGCAGCTTCAAAGGTCTGCCCGAGCCTTAATTGGAGCTCTACGAGGTCCTCGCTGGAGTCGGTGGTACCAATCCGTCGTTTGAGCACCTCGGCCAGCTCGCTGGCCATAGCACCCTCGGTGTAGATCCGATCCAACGCCTCCAAGGCCTCTGCGTCAATCTCGTCCAACTGCAGGACCTGCAGGTACGCCTCCTCAGCGCGACCAGCATCAGAGACCTCTTCATCGAATACGCGAGCCACCATCTTCAGGAGGCGGCGCTTGTCGTCGTCTTCTAGACCATCGATGACAGCAAGATAGAAGCTGGATAGCTCTTCCCAGCCATCAACCACTCGTGCCAAACGCTCCAGCTCTTCCGAGGAGCGGTCGGCGGTGGGATCGAACTGCAGCGCGTAGCCCCACCAGCGGAAAGCCCGCGTGTGGTCACCCAAGCGCTGTTCGCAGATCTCAGCAATACGCTGAACCGCTTGAACCTTGTCAAACGCATCCTCGAGGCGCTCTAGTTGCACCTCCATGATCTGCACCAGCTTCTCCCACTCCTCGCTCATGCGATAGAGCGGCTCGAGAACCTCGGCTATCTCGAGTTGATGCTGACCATCGGTGAAAAGCAGCTCCAAGGCCATGATACTGGCGCTGTGCCCCGGCGTGGACGCGAGGATTTCTCGGTAACACTCGATCGCGTTGCCAAGGTCCTCCAGCTGCTCCTGGTAGAGCTGACCCAAGCGGAACTGCAGGTCAAGGATGTCCTGCTCACTCTCGGCCATGCGGATCTCGCGCCGCAGGATGTCCACCAAGTCGCTCCACATTGCTCCTTCAGAGAAGAGACGGTCCAGAGAGAGCACCGCAGCGTGCTCGTCTGGATTAACCTCCAGCACCTGTCGGAAATGCGAGATGGCTCGCTCGGTGTTCGCCATCTCCTCCTCGTAGACACGGGCGATGCGAAGCCCCATCTCTGTCTGTCGCTCTGGATCGAGCAACTTCTCCAGCTCCACCTCATAGAGGGCCGCGAGCTCTGCCCAAGCATCAATATTCCCCGCCAGGCGCTCCAGGTGTTCAAGCGCCTTCTCGTCGGTGCTGTCTTCGCAGAGGGCCCGACCGTAGGCCTCGAAAGCGTGCGCTGAGTCGTCGACTCGTGTCTCGTATAGACCCGCTATCTGGTGTAGGAGTTCGAGCTTGCGGAAAGGATCGTCGATATGTGCGACCATCACCTCATAGAGGTCGATGAGCTTCACCCACTCCAGTCCATTCTCATAGACGGGTTCGAGCACCTGGGCTGCTGCCACAGGCTCATCGTCACCGTGCGCGATGACATCGAGGGCGGCGAGACTCTCATCATGGGTTGGATCGGCGGCCAGGACCTCACGGTAGGTCTCCACCGCGCGTGTCAAATCTCCTAATTGGTTCTCCCACAGCTTACCAATACGATGCTTGAAATTCGCCGCGTCCGGGGAAGGACCGGCAAGCTCCACCTGTCGCTCCAGCACCTGAAGCAGGTCATACCAGCGCTCCGCGCGCTGATAGAGTGTATCCAACGCCTGAATCCCGTAGCTGTCATCTGGATCGAGATCGAGCACACTCTGAAAGGTTTCAATGGCGCGATCGAGGTCCTCGAGGCGATCGACATAGAGCTGCCCCATGGCATAGAAGATCTGCTTCTTCTCATCCATGTCGTCTGACAGTTCCACCTTGCGAACGTAAATCTCTTTGAGGTCTTCCCAGCTCTCGAGGCGAAGATGCAGACGCTCCAGCGCGTTAATGGCCAAGGCGTCGGAGTCATCGATATCGAGCACCATCTTGTAGACATCGATGGCGGCCGTGAAGTCCTCGAGCATCTCTTCGTTGATTTGCGCGGCGCGGAAGAAGAGCTGCTTCCGCTCATCTGCATCGAGGACGATCTCCGCCTTCTTCAAGAGGATCGCCACCAGATCGGCGTAGCTCTCACCTCGCAGGTAGATCTGCTCTAAAGCGTCCACGGCTGCCACACTTTGTGGATCGAGACCAAGGATTCGCTTGTAGGCCTCTGCTGCCTCCGCCAGGTTCTGCAGCTCAAGCTCCCAGATCGCCGCAACCTTCATGTGCAGCGACACTGCTAGCATCTCGTCCATCACATCGGCCACGAGTGTGTTGTAGAGCTCGACCAAGGCCTCCCATCTTCCCAGGTTCCGAGCCAAGCGCTCAAGCTGAGACTGGGTTACCTCATGAGATGCGTCCTCGCTCAGAGCCCGCCCGTAGACATCAAAGGCGCTCGGCAGATCCTCACCAGCTAGCTCATAGAGGTCAGCGATTTGGTGCAGCAACTCGATCTTGCGCACAGGATCGTAGGCATGAGTCACCATGATCTCGTAGACGCTCACCAGCTTCTGCCAATCCGCGATGGCCTTGTAGTAAGGCTCAAGGATGTTGGCCACCGCCAGTTGGTGCTCTTCGTTCACGATGAGCTGCTCCAGGGCGGCCACCGTGACACGATGGGAAGGATCGAGTTCCAGCACCTGGCGATAGGTCTCCACCGCAGACGCCAACTCAGCCAACTCGCCTTCACGCAACTGGCCGAGCCGCGTGAGGAGCTGCACCTTCTCGTGGTCTTCATTGGCTAGGGCGAGCTGACGCGTAAGGTTATCGGCCAGCTCATGCCACTCCTCTTGCGCTTGATAGAGCCGGTCGAGGGCCCGCAAGGACTCGATGTTGATCTCATCCTGCGCCAGGATTTCGTTAAAGCAACTGATGGCCTCGGCGATATTGCCGATCATCTCCTCCCAAATGTACGCCATCTTCGAGAAGAGCCGCTGTCGCTCGTCAGCGTCCATGGTCAACTCGGCCTTGCGCCGATAGACCTCGAGCAACTCAGCCCACTGCTCACCCCGCTGATAAAGCCGCTCCAGGGCCTCCAAGGTCTCAGCATGCTCCGGTTCGAGATCTTGAGCGCGGCGATAAAACTCAATAGCCCGCTCTGGCTTCTCAAGCCGATCGTCCATAACAGCAGCGAGCTTCATCAGCAGCTCATGCTGCAGTGGCGCATCGAGGGCCTCGTTGGTTGCTTCCTCGAAGAGGAGAGCCAGGTCCTCCCAGCGCTCCTGAATTGCCGCCAGGCGCTCCAGTTCGGCGCGCGCCACCTCATTGGTGGGGTCCACCTTGAAGCAGCGGCTATACCCGTCAAAGGCGCGCTCTCCGTCTCCAATGCGCTCCACCCAGAGGCCACCGATCTGTAGTAAGAGATCGACCTTGGTGTAGGCGTCTTCTTCATGGGCGAGTTGGATCTCTTTGACAGCAACGAGGGGCTGCCAATCTTCTCTCCTCGCGTAAATGGGCTCGAGAATATTCGCTGCCGTAAGCTGGTGCTCCTGGTCCTCTAGTCGCTGCTCCAGGGCCATTCGAGCGCTGTCATGCTCAGGGTCCGCCTCAAGGATTTCGCGATAGGAGTCGACGGCGCCGACTACGTCATCCAGATGAACCTCACGCAGCTGTCCAAGGCGAAATTTCAGACCGACCACATGTTGGGTATCTTCAAGGTCCACCAACGTCAACTGCCGCAAGAGAGCCTCAGAGAGGTCGTCCCAGCGCTCCAGTCGCTGATAAATCTTGTCGAGGGCCCCGAGGGCGCTCACGTCATCGGCGTCGATGTCGAGGATCGTGCGGTAGGCTTCGATGGCCCCTTGTGGATCATCCATCTCTTCTTCGTAGAGATTGGCCATGCGCAGGTAGATTTCCTTGCGCTCGTGCGACTCCTCCACGAGATCGATCTTCCGCTGGAAGATCTCCAGCAGCTCGGTCCATTGCTCTGTCTTGCTGTAGAGGCGCTCTAGGGCAGCGACGGCCTCTGGGTTTTGATCTTCAATCTCCAGGATGCGCTTGTTGGTGCTGAGCGCTGCCTCGACATTGGCGAGTTCCTCCTCGAAGACCCGCGCCACCGTGAGCATGATCGGCAACCAATCGATGGGATCGGAGAGCTGCTCATAGGCAGCCTCGTAGACCTCCACCAGCTGGCGCCAGCGCCCAGCTTCACCGGCCAGGCGTTCGCTTTCAGACCGCGTCCATTCGGCGCGGCTATCAACCTGGAAGGCCTTGAGGTACCACTCAAAGGCCTGCTCTTTGTCACGCAGCCGCTCTTCAACAATATTCGCCAGGGTACGAATGCGCTCCAGCTGCAACTCAGGATCATCCGTGTGCTTGAGCTGTATCTCAAGCACCTGGGCGTATTTCTTTACGTCTCGACCACCCTCGAAGAGCGGGATCAACGCCTCCGCCGCGCGCAGGTTCTCCTCGTCCAGAGCGAGAACCTTTTCGAAGGAACGCGCCGCGCGATCGGGCTTCTCAAGCTTCGACTGCCAGAGGTCCGCAATCTTGAAGTAGAGCTCGATGCGGGTCTCGGGGTCTTCCGAATCCACTTGCCGCTCAAGGACGCGAATGAACTCGTCGTATTTGTCCTGGGCTGCGTAGAAGTCCTCCAACTCTTGGTAGGCGCGTGCAGCCAAGTAGAGCTTCTTCAGAGAGTCCTGCGCACGCCGGTTGTCCGGCTCAAGCTCGAGCAACTCGCGCCACGCCTCGATGGCACGCTCGTCGTCCTTGGCTTTGTCAGAGAAGAGAATGCCTAGCTTCTGCAGGATCTGGGCTTTGCGCTGGGGATCGTCGGTGAGCTCCACCTGGCGCAGACACGTCTCAGAGAGGTGCTCCCAATCCTTCGCGCGCTCATAGAGGTGCTCCAAGTGCTCGAGAGCTTCGAGGTTCTGTGGGTCAACCTCCACCACTTTGGACCAGAGGTCCATGGACACCTGGGGCCGCTTCAGCTTCGAGGAGCCGAGCTGGGCCAACTCAACATAGGCCACAGCTCGTTCATCGTCGCTTTGCAGCAGGTCAATCTCCACCTGCCAAACCTGGATCAACTTATCCCAGTCACGACGACGCTCATACATCGCCTTCAACCGGCCAATAGCCTCGAGGTTCTGTGGATCCAGTTCCAGGATCTTTTCGAAGGCCTTGATGGCCTCTGCCTGATTCGAGAAGCGCTCCTCGAAGAGCGTCGCGACTCGCGTCCAGAGCTCTACCTGCTCTTCAGGATCGACGACAACAGCCGCCTTGCGCTTGAGGTTCGAGATCAGATCTGTCCAACGGTTCATCTTCTCGTATTGGACAATCAGCTCGTTCAAGACCTCAACGTCTGTTTCGTCGAGTTTGAGCAGCTGGTTGAGGACGTTGACCACCATGGGATCTAGCCCCAGACGATCGCGGTAAAGCTCAGCCATCTGGAGCAGCATTGCCCGCTTCTCATCGAGGTCCTCAACGAGTTCAACCTCTTCCTTGAGCACCTCCACAAGCTGGTTCCAGCGCTCAACTTCCGTGTAGAGACGGGCCAAGGCGCGGCGTGGAGTGCGCAGCTTACGGTGCCGTTGAGCCACCTTGCGCCACGCGTCGATACCTCGCTCACTGGACTGAGCCTCCGCTTGAGCGGCTTCGGTGAATTTCTCCGCCGTTGCCTCATCCACGTCTTCATGAAAATCAAGCGCGGCAATGGGAGGAGCGTCTTCTTCGACAGCTTCTTCTTCGACAGCTTCTTCTTCGACAGCTTCTTCTTCGACAGCTTCTTCTTCGACAGCTTCTTCTTCGGCGGCTTCTTCTTCGACAGCTTCTTCTTCGACAGCTTCTTCTTCGACAGCGTCTTCTTCGACAGCTTCTTCTTCGACAGCTTCTTCTTCGACAGCTTCTTCTTCGGCGGCTTCCATCTCCACGGTCATCACAGACGTGGGCTCCTCCGAAATGCCCTCGGCGGGCTCTTCGGCGATAACCTCGGCGGGCTCTTCGGCGATAACCTCGGCGGGCTCTTCGGCGATAACCTCGGCGGGCTCTTCGGCGACAACCTCGGCGCCGGCGTCCGTGTGGAGGTCTTCCTCAGCTGCCTCGTGCGCCTCGAGGGCGGCCTCTGCCTCGGGATAGTCTGCCAAGAAGCTGGCCAGGACCGCGCTCTCGGGCTCTATGCGCCGCACCCAACTAAAAAAGACAGCCGCGCGTGTGGGATCGTTGAGCTGCTTCCATGCGATCTTGCCCGCTAGCTGCGCCAGAATCAGCAGGTCGTCTTCCAGCAACGGGGCCTCTAGACCCTTGTCCGCAAGATCGAGCAACTCCTCCCAGGCGCCCTGAGGCCCCTTCACTTCGCTCAGCAAGTTGAACGCGGCGAGGTGCCCAGGGAAAGGCTCTGCACCATCATCGTAGAACGATTGCAATGCGCGCTCGTAAAAGCGTGCGGTCTTGCTGACGTCCACGAAACGAATCGCCCACTGCGACCCAATCTCACGGCAGACGCTACCGCGCTCATCAACCTCGGCTGCGCTGGCACGAAGTTCATGCAGCTCGACAATCTCCTCTTGCCGGTTCTGCTCGTGAAGCAGCTTTTCCAGCAAGAAACTCGCGCTCTCATTCTGAGGGTCGACTATGCACGCACGGCGCAGGAGCACCTCCCGCTCGGAATCTTCAGGCGCCTCGAAGTTGTAGATCCGGGCTGCGCGTACGAGCAGCCGCGCCCCCTGCTCAGCCGGCACATGCTCCACCTGCTGCACGAGAGGTGCGACCACCTGATCCCAACCCTCAGGGTCATAGCTGACGGTGGCCAGCGCCTCGTCAAGCGCTGCAGCATTCGGATCGCAGGAGTGGGCCTCATTGAGCTTCTCACGCGCTGCATCAAGCATGCGAAGATCGATCAGCGCGAAGGCGAGCTTCACCAAGAGCTCTGCTCGTACCTCAGGATCGCGCTCAACCTTGAGCTGGAAATCCATCAGCTTGGCAACCATCTTCAAGTTGCCCATCTCGTGATAGATCTCGCGTGCTCGAACCAGGGGGCGCACGTTCTGCGGGTGGAGCTTGAACGCCTTCTGGTAGTTGACCATGGCGCGATCTTTACGAAGGAAGAGTTCTTCGCAAGCCTGCCCAATGACGTAGAGGCGGCGAGACTTCTCTTCGCGATCGGTCAGACTGTCGACTTCGACTTCGAGCTCATCGATG
>JAFCZD010000622.1 GCA_019314525.1 Deltaproteobacteria bacterium | reverse complement strand
CGGTCGCTATAAGGGCCAAGGCCAAAGCCACGCTCCATGATATTGCCAATGATGCTGGCGTCCGGACCCGAACCAAGCACGTCCATCCACAGGGGGAGCCCCTGGTCTTCGATATGCTGATAAAGTTGGTGTTGACTGACTCCAGGCTCGACCACGGCGTAGGCCAACTCTGGGTTGACCTCAATGATACGATTCATCCGGCTAAGATTGACGATCAAGGACCCCTCTTGTGGGGCACATGCGTCACCGTAGCCCCAATTATTTCCTCGACTAATGGGGTAGAGAGGCGCGCCATGCGCGGCAGCGATTCGCACGACGCGCTGCACTTCGGCGACGTTTTCGGGGTAGACGACGGCGCTGGGAGTGGTGGCTGCAAAGCTGGTGGTTTGCCCAATACGCCCAGCTTCTTCCACGACAGCCTCCTCCGAGAAGGAAAGCCGCAATTCATCGATGAGGGATTTGTTGCTCATGGATACACTCCTCGCGTGTGTGGCTTCTTGCTGAAAGTTCGCTCTCTGCGCTTCTATTGAGGCAGACGCTCCAGGCACGAAAAGGGGGACACCTTTTTGGGGAGCAGCCCAACCGTAGGGCGAGTCACCGCACCCCTAGGGATGTCTTGGTGCACAACACCAAGGCAGGAAGGAAGAGCAGATCGCCCACGAGGGCGGTGACCATGGCGAGGGAAACCAGGATGCCAAAATTTCGTGTTGGGGCAAAGTGAGAGAGCATGAACACTGAGAAGCCGATAGAGATCACCAAGCTTGTCCAAATAATCGCAGGACCCTTGATACGGATCGTTTCGCGCACGGCGCGTTCGTGGTCGCCGTGTCGAGCTAGCTCGAGGCGCATCTGCTGAAGAAAGTGAATGGTGTCATCAACAGCGATGCCCAAGGCGACGGTTGTGGTCATCACTGTGGCGGCGTCGAGCCGAATGCCCACCCACCCCATCAGGCCGAAGATGGCGGCGATGGGTAGCAGGTTTGCTGGCAGCGCCGTTAGCCCAGCGCTCCAGGAGCGAAAGAGCAGAAAGAAGAGCAGCGTGATGAAGGTTGCTGAGACGAGCAGGCTCAGGTTGAGGCTGCTCATGATCTTGGCAATCATCTCTACGTTCATGCGTGAGCGTCCAGTGGCGTAGGTTTCAAACCCTGCCTCGCGTGGAAAGTGTTGTGCCAAGTAGGCCTCGAGCGCCTCATAGCGCCCCTTGAGTTCCATGGTGGTGATGTTGGGCATACGCCCAATCAGCCGGACCCACTCGCGCTTGCCGTCGATCATCTCATCAATGCGGTGATCGCTATTGAGCAAGAGCAGCTGAGCGATCTGCTCTTTCGATGCGGGGATAGTCCAGTGTTTGGCGTCACCGTTGAAAAACTCGCGATGCATCAATCGCATGTAGTCGACGACGGAGGTGGTTTGTCTCACCTTGAGCTTGGAGCGCATGAAACCCTCAAGGGCTTCAATCTGGTGCAGGCCCTGAGGCGTGGCAAAGTGGCCTGGAGCAGGCCCTCGAATGGCTACCACCATCACAGTGATTCCATCGAGGTGCTCATTGATAAATGATGTGGCTTTGCGCACGGGGGCGTCTTTGGAGAAGACCTCCACTGGGTCCATATCGACCACAATGCGGCTGAAGCCTGCCACGGCGACGACGCCAAAGAGTAACCCGCCGATGATGATGGCGCGACGCCGTCGAATCACAAACTCGGCGATGCCAGCCAGGAGGCGTTGGAAGCGCGGGGAGAGCACGACGCCACGCTTTGCCACCAGTCTTTTGGGACCAAGCTGTGAGGCGGCGAGGGTGAAGATTAACGTGGTCATGACGAAGGTCGCCAACATGCTCAACGCTGCTACCACGCCAAACTCACGAACGGCGGGGATCTCACTCACGCTGAGCGACGCGAAGCCAATACCGGTGGTGAAGGCGCCCATCAAGACAGGAGTGAGCAGCCCACCCACGGTGCGCCGAACCAACGCTTTGCCTTCGTAGCCTGCGAGGTTGTGTTTCCCCAGTTCCGAAAAGTAGTGGAGGAGCAAGGCGGTGGCGAGGGTCATGATCACAGGCGGAAGCATCGCTGAGCAGTTATTCATGGAGCTGCCCAGGATTACCACCAGCGCGAGACCGACGATAAGGCTACAGAAGATGATCACCACCGCGATGGCGGTACCTGTGACGCGCCGCAAGAAGACAAAGAGCAAGAGGATCATCAGCGAATAGACCACTGGGATGAAGCGGGCGAGGTCCTCAGATTGATAGGTCGCCGTATCAGCATCGGCGACAGCCTGACCGCTGAGATAATAGCGTGTGGGTGTGCCGCTCGCTGCTGATACAAGCAGAGCACGCACTTTGGCGATGGCCGCGCTGTGCTCTGCATCGTTGAGGGTGGGCTGGAATCGCGCATAAAAGAGTGAAACGTCGCGGCGGGTCGATGAAAGCAGGTTAGAGCGAATCACCGGGTTGTTGCGAGCTTTGCGCCCGATAGATGCGAGGGCTTTCATATCGTGTGGGATGGGATCAGGTACGAGGGGGTGGTTTCGGAAGCTCAAGTCAGAGCCCTCGAGGTCATCAACGGTGGCCAAGCTGGTGATCTCTTCGAAGGCTTGGAGCGAACTTCCCGTGGCTCCCTTCAATTCAATGCGTAAGATTTCGTCTCCTAGCTTTCGCAGCTCTGTGAGCCTCTCGTGAGAGAAGACCTGGTTGGTCTCGAAGGCGACTAGCAGCAGGTCGTCGTTCACAAAGCGCTTGTCGACAGCCTTCATCTCTTTCCAACGTGCGTCGTCCTTGTTGTGAAAGACACCCATCCCGGTTTCGGTCTTCAATTTTGAAAGGAGCGCAAGGCCGCCAAGGACCAAGACCAACAAGAGCAGGAGCATCTTTTTGGGGCGGGCTTGAAGGAGGTGTACCCATCGACCGGTATGGGGGCTCATGAGACAAGCCTCTCGTCACGAGCAAAGGTGATGTCATCGGGAAGTATCGACTTCATGGGTGCCCTCTCTTCATGAGGTGCTTACCAAGCGCAGCATCCGGTGGTTTGTGGTTCTAAGACAGCAGACGGATGCGGTTCGAGAGAGGGGCCATTTTTCTTGCGAGGGCTGGTGAGGGCCAATCCGGATTTTCTTGTGTCTCCCCGAAAAAAGATGGCCCCAGCGCGCCTTGAACCTTGTCTGCCTTGATGAGCGGGCGGTGAGCGGGCCAAACCGCTCCAGAAAAAGGAGCGATCTGATGAGTGATATTCTACCAGGTTATGCCCAAGGAGCCACAGCATGAGGATGCCACGTTTCATACGAGACGGTGCTTTGCGTCGACGATATCGCAAGATGCTCAGCAAGGTCTTCGAGGGCGATTATCGTGTCAGTATTGCTCGGACGGTGGACGAGTATCAGGATGCCTTTCGCTTGGTGCGCACGGGCTATGTCTATCAGGGCTATCTTCCCATGCGCTCACCGGAGCTTCGCATCTACAACCAGCACGTA
>JAFCZD010000157.1 GCA_019314525.1 Deltaproteobacteria bacterium | reverse complement strand
TCTCGTGATCTCCGACGAATGCGATGCCAGCCAGCTTGGCAAGACGCACTGGCAGGTGCACCTCAACACGGGCAGCGGCTTCGCCGCTCAGGGTGTCGACTGGAGCCTGCCGCCCTACCCAGGCACCTACCCCCAGCCCTTCGTCGAGAGCACGTCCAATAGCGTCTATTGCTCCGGCACTGATTATTATCGGCCCCGTTACCGTGTCTTCGATATCAACGGTGATCGGCGCCCCGATCTCGTGATCTCCGACGAATGCGACCCCTCGGACCTGGGCAACACGCACTGGCAGGTGCACCTCAACACGGGCGGCGGCTTTGCAACTCAGGGTGTTGACTGGCTTCTGCCCCCTTATCTGGGCAGCTACCCCCAGCCCTTCATCGACAGCGCATCCAATAGCATCTACTGCTCCGGTACGGACTATTATCGGCCGCGCTATCGCATCTTCGATATCGATGGGGATCGGCGCCCGGATCTCGTGATCTCCGACGAATGCGGCGCCAGCGAGTTGGGCAAGACCCACTGGCTAGTGCATCGAAACACGGGCGCCGGCTTCTTGGCTGTGAGCACCTGCTATAACTTGCCCGCGTATCCTGGGAGCTACCCCCAGCCCTTCGTCGACACCTTCTCGAATTTGGTCTATTGCTCCGGCACGGACTATTATCGGCCGCGCTACCGCGTCTTCGACATCAACGCCGACGACAAGCCCGACGTTGTGATCTCCGATGAATGCGACGCCACCAACCTCGGCAAGACCCACTGGCAGGTCTTTCTTCAATAGGGCGCGCGGACAAGGGGACGGTTCTTCCTCACCGACAGATCTTGGCCACGGTGCGAGCCCCCGCGAACAAGGCGGTCGCTGTCCTTCGCCGATCTCCGTGACCCTATATCAGACGGCGTATGTCGACTCCGGTCATTCCCGCCCGCTTGATCGCTTGCATACCGAGGTCTGTGTCCTCGAAGGCGCAGCACCGGCTGGCATTTACCGCTAGGCGTGACGCGGCGGTGAGGAAGACGTCGGGAGCTGGCTTTCCCTTCCTCACGTCTTCCGCAGCGACGATCACGTCAAACCATCCGGCAATACCGAGCTCCGTCAGCGCCTGTTCGACGTTCGAAAGACAGCTGCCACTAGCGACCGCCATTGGCAGCAGGCCTCGATGGCGGCGAGCGATAGCTATGACCGGCTCGACACCCATGGTGTCTTTATGCAGCCCCTCATAGCGGGTGTTGCGCTCAGCGGCTAGCTGCTCCGCGTTCACTCGAACGCCCGCCTCGGCGGCCAACAGCGTGATGATCTCCGTCGCAGGTACGCCACCGAGCGCATAAAAACGCTCTTCGGGAAACGCTATTCCGTAGCGGTCGAGCGTCTCTGTCCAGGCGACGTAGTGGGTTGGCATGGAGTCGACAAGTGTTCCGTCACAATCGAAGATCAACGCATCGAAAAACTCCGTGAGGTCGTCTTGCGCCATGTTCATTGGTAGACTCTACCTTGCTTTTCTCTTGGTGAAAATTCCGGTAGAGCTGTTGCGTCCCCCATCGCCTAGAGCCGATTATCGCGGTCGGGATCCACCTACAGGCGGTCATCCCGGGTGACGTAGAGCACCTGCCCTGTGGTGCCGTTGTAGAAAGCGATATGGGGTTTGCCCCCTCCGTCAACCTGGAGATCAACCCAGCTTCGCCCCATCCCATTGGCAACGTCCTTCATGATGACATCGCGGATCCAGCGGGTTGCACCATCCACTGTGTGTTGGCGCCAATAGTCCAAAGACCCACTGGAAGTGTCTGGATAGTGTTTTCCGGGGTCTATGAGCACAAGATGCAGCAATCCATAGTTGTCTTTCGCCAAGGCGAGATCATGGGCTGGTCGCTCTGGGTCGCTGACGGGGCCCTCGTCCAGCACGGAAATCTTGGGCACATCGTCCACGCCCTCCCACTCTGCAAGCCGCAGGGCGAAGACCTCGGTGAGCGAAATATGGGCGACGACGCGACGGGTGCCGATGATGGCGAGGGTTGCGGCGTAGCCCCCGTAGGCTTCACCAAACACGCTGTCCACGGTCTTGGGGATTGCCCAGTCCGAGCCATTGAACTGCAAATACCGGGGTTGAGAGCCGTCAGACACGGTGAAGGTGTACACGAGCGCCGGAAGTCCGTTGTGTTGACGCGCGAGGGCAAAATGCCCAGCACCGATTCCATCAACGTTACTCAAACCTGTCACCGTTGTAGCTGCGCTCCAGCCCTGATCGGCAGCAATCCGTCTTCTCCAATAAATCGTGCCGTTGAGGTCGTTGTAATAGAGCCCAAAAATCTCTCCGTTATTTGCCTCGAAAACGCCAACCTTTGTCTTGGCGGAGACATCGTTGGCCAAGAGCGAGGCATTGCCGAGCTGCAGCGTTTCGCCATCGACGCTTTGGTAGGTGATCTCCCCGTTGGTGCTGCTTTCAAGATCTGCGCGCATCAAATGCACGGTGTCTCCTGCAACCGAGGGGGCGAGATCAAACGCATCTCCCATGCGTACCACGCTCAGCCCTTCAAGTTCCCGGCGGGTGATGGCCGCTCCTGGTTCAACGCCAAAGCTCGTTAGATGCAATTTGGCTTCGTCTGCCCAAAGATAGTTTTGGTAGGCGATCACGACTCTTCGGTTTTCAGAGGTGACGGCGATGGCGACGTCACTGCTGTCCAGGACTCCCTTGGCGATCTCCACCACTCGCCGGCCCGCGCAGGCTCCCTCGCCTGTGCTCTCAGTCCACAGTTCTAGGCAGGGCTCATCGTGTGGCGCGGCCGGGGTATCAGGCAGGGTGTCGGCTTGTGTGTCTTGGCTTGAGTCGAGCACATCCTTTGTGCTCGCTTCTGACAGGGCACCATCGGCATCGGCTGCGCGAAAGCCGCTGCAGTTTAGGGTGGTGAGTAAGACAAAAAAGAGAGGCAAGCGTCGCATACCACTCAGTGTGGCATCCGCCAGGGTCAACGCGCCAGTGGCTACTCGGGTTGGGACCTGCCGGCTAGTGGATCCTCGCATTCTTCTAATGCGTTGTAATCACGGGAGAACAATTCTGGCATCTCTTGTGCTAGTTGCTCCTATGAGGAGAACGCTATGAAACAATTGCTGATGGTTGCGTTGATCACCCTGCCTCTTGGTTGTGCCTCGACCTCGAGCGTGAAGACGCCTCAGACCGCCGCGGCGCTCAAGAAGATGCCCGTTTGCAAGATCGGTCAGGCTCGTCGTTGCGATGAGCTTTGTGATGAGGGCAGCGCCGACAGCTGTGCCAACCTTGGTCGGATGCACCTGGGCGGCATCAAGGTCAAGCGCGATCCGGTGAGGGCCCGTGCTCTGTTGGAGCGCGCCTGCAAGGCAAAGAGCGGCCTGGGTTGCCACGATCTCGCCGCGCTTTATCTCTATGGAGCTGGCGTGAAGAAGGCGCCCAAGAAGGCGCTCTCCTTGTTGGAGAAGAGCTGCACATTGAAGATGGGCCCGGCCTGCACGCGCCTTGGTGAGCTGCACCAAACAGGCAAGCTCGTAAAGCGCAATATCAAGCGCGCCGTGAAGCTCTATGTTCAAGGGTGTCGTTATGGCTCGGGTGATGGCTGCGCTCAGCTTGGCATGCTCAGCACGATGGTGAAGAAGCCCGATTACAAACGGGCGGGGAAGCTCTTCGCGCGTGGCTGTGAGCTTGGAAGCTCTTCAGCGTGCACGAACCTCGGTGTGATGTATGCACGGGGTGTGGGCGTGAAGAAGGAAGCTAAGCGTGCCCATGCGCTCTATGTTGTCGCCTGCAAGCAGGGCAGTGGGCGTGGTTGTAACAACCTCGCGGGCATGTATCTGCGCGGCAAGGTGGTGAAGAAGGACATCAAGCTGGCGCTGAAGCTCACCTATCGGGCGTGCACGCTGCGCGATGAGCAGGCCTGCGCCACGTTGAAGGCTGTCTCTGACGCAGCCAAAAAGCCAAAGAAGAAGTCCAAACGTCGTCGTCGTCGTCGCCGTCGCTCGTAATCGAAGCACTGTCCCTCCGATTCCATCCAGAAGCCCGCCGTCCTAGGTTCTGCCACCGCCTTCAAAGCCCAACCCCTTGACCTTTGCCCCAAGGGCGCTAAAAGCTGCTCTGAGGAGGATTAATCATGGGCATTCGTGATGAGTTGAGGGCTGAGCTCAAAGACGCCATGAGGCAGAAGGACGAGCGTCGTCGCAACGCCCTGCGCCAGGTTGAGACGGAGGTCTCCATGGTGAAGGCTTCGCCAGGTTTCTCTGGTGAGGTGGATGACGCGCTCTACCTCCAGATCGTTCAGGCCTACGCCAAGAAGATGAGCAAAGCGCTCAAGGAATACGAAGGCACGGGGGAGCGCGGCCAGGACCTGGCCGACGTGCTGCGCTTTGAAGTGGAGTATTTTTCACGCTGGCTCCCCAAGAAGCTGGACGAGACCGCCACGCGCGACCTCGTGCAGAAGGTGATCGCCGATCTTGGCATCTCTGGCGCCAAGAACGTGGGGCGGGTGATGGGTCAGATCATGAAAGATCACAAGGACGAGGTGGATGGTGGTCTCGTCAATCGCCTTGCGCGTGAGTTCTTGGGTTGAGTTGGGGGTTGTCTGGTCAGTATCAAGGAGCTGTAACCATGGTGCGCATTATCTCTTTGACCTTCATTGTTTTGCTCATGGCCTCCTGTGCCGACGACACGTTCGAGACTACCCGTGATGGGAGTGTCCTGATTTGTCACGAAGGAGAGGACTCCGATGGTGACGGAATCAACGACGAGGTCGAGGGCTGCGACCTCGACAGCGATGGTGACGGAGTCAACGATTACGCAGACCCCGACAGTGACGACGATGGGATCCCTGACGGTATCGAGGGGCTCGAAGACACAGACAAGGATGGATTGCCCAACTATCGCGACCAGGATTCCGACGGCGACGGTGTCGCCGATGGTGACGAAGATCTGAACAGCGATGGGCAGATGGGCTGTTGCGTCACCTCTTGTGGAGAACTCCGCAAGGATTGCGTGCCTCTGGAGGGTGGCTGTGGCAGAGGGCAGACCTGCGAGGGGGGCCAGTGCACCCCACCTGTAGATTTTCTCTGCTCCAATGGGGAGACCGATCCCAAACAGCAGGTGACCTTCCCAGGCACGGTGCCCGACGGGCAGCTGCCCACCTTTATCTGTCACAACATCGGAGAGCTTGGAGACGCAGGGCTGAAGGCGATCGATTATCACACATCGCCCCATGGTGAGTGGAAGGTGGCGCTCGAGAGCGGTACGCCTTATGCGGAGCTGAAGGTGGACAGCAGCGATGCGTTGGATGCCGCAGGAATCTTCGATTTGAGGGGGGAGAGACAGCAGGTTGCAGGTTTTGTCGGTTCCTTCGCCGCTTCAGCGAAGGATATTGGCCAAGCGACCTCAACATTCATCAACAGCCTCAAGCAGATCTCGGGTGTTACGAGCATTCAAACCGTGTCCACAGGGAATCATATTGAGAGCCATGATGGGTTCCCCACGCGAGTCTCTGCACAGCTCGCTATCGAGCTCGACAGTGGTCGCAAGGTCTCAGCCTTTCGTAACGCGCTGCTCGCCATGGCCCTCGGCAAGAGCCTGGATATCCAGGGCAACACCGACTTTGGTTTCGACCAGACCAAGCTGGTGGTGCGCTTCCAGAGTCAACTTCGTGATGATGGTCGTGTGATCATCTTGGGCGGCGTGGCGGCTTCGGAGATGGCCGCCGATGAGAGCGCTGATACCACCTACCACTTGGATGATCTCTCCAATGGTACCGGTCTGGCCACGCCCCTCGATTCGGCGACGGTGGAATGTGACCCTTTCATGCCAGAGGGAAACCCCGTAGCCGACATCATTTGGGTCATCGATGAATCGGCCTCCATGAACGATAACCGAGAAGACATCATCAACCACGCCAAGGACTTCTTCGTGCGCGCTATCAACTCCGGTCTCGATTTCCGCATGGGGGTCGCGGGCATGGCGGCGCCTATGGGAGGCACCTTTCCTGGTGGAGGCAACGGCCCGGTGAAGACGGGCAAGCTCTGTGGCAAACAGATGCCCTTCAAGGGCATCTTCCCTGACTATGACGATGGCGGGCCTGACCGCTTCCTCACCCCAAATGAAACGGCGGAGTTTTCTACCTGCATCTCCAACCCTCCTTATGAGGAGGGCATCGACGAGCATGCTTTGGCGCATATGTTGATGTCCGTGGCCAGTCATCTGCCGCGGGTGGCCAATGACCCGATGAAGATTCGCCCCGAGGCGACGCTGGTGCTGATCGTGGCCACCGATGAGATGCCCAACGAGTTCAAGGGCCATAGCGATTGGTGCAAAGAGCGTTCAGACCTCCCACCCGAGCCTGTCTACGACGGCTATGTCGATCCCGCGCCATGCCCTGGCGCGTCGCCGCAGTTGAGCACGGTGGCTGGCATGCGCAGCTGTGTGCTCGAGCCCGATATGCAGCAGGGCGTTGATGCTTACCTCAAGCCCTGGTTCGAACTCTTCACGGGCAAAGACCCTACCTACGGTGAGCAGGGACGCACCATCGTGCACGCTATCGCGGGGCTATGTTCGTCGAGCTGCGCCGCTGAGGTGTCCCACGGTGTGTTGGACCTGGTGGGTGCGACAGGGGGGATCGCCGCCGATATTTGCCAGAAGAGCCTCGGCACCACCTTACAGCTGATCATCGACTCCATCAGCGGCGCCGCGAGCTCCATGGTGCTCGAGTATGTACCCATCAGCGCGTCGTTGGCGGTAGCCCTCGGCAGCAACGAGCTGCCGCGCAATCGTCTGCGTGGCTTCGACTACATCGGCTTTTCCAACTCGATCTTCTTTGCTGGTGTTTCGCAGCAGCCTGGTGTGCAGGTGGTGGTCTCCTATCGCCGCTGGGTGCGCCAAGAGGCGATCAAATAGCCTTCTGCACTGAGCCCTCCTAGCATTTTGGGCAAAAACTCTCCCCACCAGGTATCATGGTGTCGACCCATAGGGAGAGAGTTCATGCGTACAGCACACTTCATTGTGATCCTTTCATCAACCCTCGCGCTCGCGTGTAGCAGCGACAGCAGCAGCACCCCTAACCCTGATCAAGGCGTGGGCGGGGAAGCGGGCGTGCTCATGGAGCAGGGCACGCAGCCTTCCGATGGGCAGGTGCCTAAAGATGGTCAGGCGCTGATGGATGGGCACACTGTCGCAGACACTCAGCCCAGCGATACGGGCGCGACACCCCACGACACAGGCACAACGCTCCACGACACGGGCACAACGCCCCACGACACAGGCACAACGCTCCACGACACAGGCGGAGGCAGCTCACAGCCTGCGTTTTCCTCCAGCAGCAAGGTGATCTTCTTGCACCACAGCACAGGCAGCGTGATCTGGGGTGGGGGCGTGGCGCAAGCCATCACCGATTACAACAGCCAGCACAGCAAGAGCTATGATATCTCCGAGCAGGAGTTTCCCAAGAGCTCTCCTTATGGCTGGGAGAACTACCCCTACGACTATTGGAACATCTGGGTACAACACGCGGGCAGCAGCGCTTATGAGCAGGAGCCGACGCTGGAGATGCTGACCCAGCAATACGAGGTGATTGCCTGGAAGCATTGCTTCCCCGTCAGCTCTGTGAACGAGGATGAAGGCAGCCCTGATGTCTCTTCATCCGAGAAAACGGCGGAGAACTACAAGCTACAATATGCGGCGCTCAAGGCGAAAATGAAGCAGTTCCCCAATACACGTTTCATCGTTTGGACGGGCGCGGCGCTCGTTCAAAATGACACCAGCCAGGCCGAGGGTACGCGCGCCAGGGCCTTCTTCGAGTGGGTCAAAAACACCTGGGATGAAAAGGGCGACAACATCTACGTCTGGGATTTTCGGCAGCTCGAGACCGAGGGAGGGCTCTACCTTCTGCTGAAGAACGCCGCTGATGCTTGGGATTCGCACCCCAACGACACTTTTGCAGGGCAAGTGGCGCCGCTCTTCGCCAAGCGCATCGCAGATGTCATCGAGGGGCGGGGTGATACAGGGAGTTTGACGGGTCAGTAAACCAAACCCAGTGGCGGGCGCTCTAAGCGCCCCTGCCACTGTGAGAGGAAGCTGGCGGGCGCTCCAAGCGCCCCCGCCACTGTGAGAAAAACACCTACGCGCTCTTCTCCATCTTGGAGATCTCTTGCTCGCGCAGCTCACGTCGCAAGATCTTCAGCACCGTCGACTTGGGCAGCTCGTCGCGCTCTTCCCACAGCTTGGGTACTTTGTAGGCGGCGACGTTCTCTTTGCAATAGGCCGTGAGCTCGTCCCAGGTCGCCTTCTTACCGGGCTTGAAGACGACGAAGGACTTCACTGTCTCACCGCGCTTTGCGTCAGGCACGCCAATAGTGGCGGCTTCGAGGATCGTGGGGTGCGCCATCAGCACATTGTCGAGCTCGTCTGGATAGACGTTGTAGCCGCCGGCGATGATCATGTCCTTCTTACGACCGACGATCTTGAAATAGCCTTGCTCGTCGATGGTGGCGAGGTCGCCCGTGTAGAGCCAGCCATCCTTGATCATGTCTGCAGTCTCTTCGGGCATATTCAAGTAGCCCTTCATGATCTGCGGACCGGAGAGGATCAGCTCGCCCTCTTCGCCCATGGGCTTCTCTGTCTTGCCGTCTTCGATGTCCACGATCTTGGCGTCTGTGTTCGGCACAGGGATACCGATAGAGCCGATCTTGCGTTCGCCCATCAGCGGGTTGACGTGGGTCACGGGGGAGGTCTCTGTTAACCCGAAGCCTTCGACGATGATAGAGCCCGTGAGCTTCTCGAATTGCTCGAGGACCTCCACAGGGAGCGGCGCCGAACCGGAGAAGCAGGCTTTGACGCTCGAGAGATCGAAGCTGCCCACGGCAGGGTGGTTGTTGATGGCGTTGAAGATCGCGGGTACGGCAGGCATCAAGGTCACCTGGTGCTTGGAGATGGCCTTGATCATCGTGGGGATATCGCGCGGGTTGGGCAGGATCAACATCGCGTTGCCGCCGTAGATGGGCCAGTTCATGCACACGGTCATGCCAAAGACATGGAACCAGGGCAGCGCGGCGAGCACGACCTCAGCGCCCTCCTCCTGTTGCGTGAACCAGGAATAGACCTGCTGAATATTGGCGGAGAGGTTGCGCTGGGTCAGCATCGCCCCCTTGGACACGCCTGTGGTGCCACCGGTGTATTGCAGCACGGCGAGGTCGTCCATGGAGACCTCGACCTTGGGTGGATTGGGAGGGGTGCTGTCGATGAGCTTCTTGAAAAAGTGGATATCGCTCGCTGGCTCGACCTTGGCGATGAGCGCCTGGGGTTTGGCCTTCTTTAGCTTGAAGGGCGCGAGGAAGCTGAGGGGGAAGCGCAGATACTCAGGGATCGACGCAATGATGTAGTGCTTGATGGGCAGCTTGCTTTTCAGCGCTTTGACTTTGCTCTCGTAGATGAAGTCAGCGACGACAGCGACTTCGCAGTCGGCGTCTTTCCACTGATGCTCGATCTCACGGGGCATGTAGAGGGGGTTGGTCATCACAGCCTGCGCCCCAAGCACCTGCGTGGCGTGGTAGGCGATGACTGTCTGCGGTAGATTGGGCAGCTGAATCGCGACGCGGCTGTCCTTTTTGACACCAAGCTGTGACAGGGCGGTAGCAAAACGATCTACCTGGTCTTTGAACTCTGCGTAGGTCAGCTTGGCGTTCATGAAGATGAGCGCGGTGTTGTGTGGATAGCGGGTCGCAGAACGCTCCAGCAGTTGAGCGAGCGTCATGTCCTTGAAGTCGATCTCTTTCGGGACGCCCTCATCATAGCTCTTAAGCCAAATCTTCTCTTCCATCGATCCCCTCCTCGCGAGCACTGTTGAACGGTGGGCTTATAGCCCCCTGAATACGGCGTTTCCCTTCGAGGATTATCGTCGTGTATCGGCGATAACCCCCAGGAAGTAGCCGAGAACGGTAGCTGAAAGATCGGTTGTTGGCCAGCGCCTTTGGGCTAGTGCTCAGGTCGGTCGCGCCCTGGATCGACGACTTATGCTACTTTCCCTCAGATGGAAGCTTCCACTGTTATCTTCATCACCTTCGGAGCTTATATGGTGCTCTTGCTCGGCATTGGGTGGTGGGCCGACCAGCGTTTTGGAAAGAGCTATGAAGGCTTCATCTCTGCGGATCGTTCCTTGGGAGCTTGGGTCGCCGCCATCAGCTCAGCAGCCAGCTCTGAGTCTGGCTGGGTGATGCTCGGGCTCTCGGGGCTGGGTTATAAACACGGTGTTGGGGCTTATTGGGCGTCCCTCGGTTGCTCCTTGGGTTTTATCTTCACCTCGATCTTCGTGGTTCGACAGCTGCGCCGCTCCTCTGGCGCCCATGAGCGCATCTTGACCTTGGGGGATTATTTTGCTGCCCACTTTGGAGACGGGCAGCGGGCAGTGCGCTCGATTTCGTCGGTGTGGATTGGCTTTTTCATGGTGATCTATGTGATCGCACAGTTCACCGCCGCTGGTAAGCAAATGGCCGGCATGGAGCTGATGAGCTATCAGCAGGGCGTATTGATGGGCGCGGTGCTCATCGGCATCTATGTGCTCATCGGGGGCTACGCC
>JAFCZD010000621.1 GCA_019314525.1 Deltaproteobacteria bacterium | reverse complement strand
CGGCATCTTCGAGTTCTGAAGCAGCGAGCCATAATCGCGCATGCTGGAGAACGCCAACCACCAGACCTCGTCGCTGCTGCCGGCGGGTGCCCATTTCGCCCATGAGTTATTGACCCGCGCCACCTTGCCATTGGCGTGATCGAGCCGCAGGGGCGCGCCGCCGCTCGAGGCGACGATGAAGAGTTCGGCGCCAGGGTTGGCGTAGAGCCCACAGTCATTGTTGCTCAAGGGGTTGGGCGAGCCGCTCTTGTTGAAGACAACGAAGGCGCCATCGGGCGAGATCACGGGATAGTAGTTGTTGTCGTCGTCGCCTGTGGAGTTCACCAGCGTCGTGGTGGTGTCCTGCTGCCAATCATGGATGGCGACGCTGCCCCCACAGAAATGATAATCATCGTCATATTTCGTTGGATAGAGCACCAGCGCCAGCTTGGAACCATCCGCCGACCAATCCGGGTGTGAAGCCTTCTGCCCGGCAAAATCCAAGGTCTCGATGAGCTGACCATCACTGGTCTGGCGGCGCGTGAGCGTCCCTTGGAGGCTAGAGACGAGTTCGATGCTGTTGGGCGAGAAGGTGAAAAAGTCGCCCTGGTGGGTATCCTGGGCCAGCGTCCGTTGTTTCGAGGAGACCTCCAGGCCCACCATATAATTGGTGAAGACCTCATCATATTCCACGAGCATCATCTTCGTGCCATCACGCGAGAGCGCGTGACAGCCCACACAACGGCCCGTCCCGCTCGTGGCTTCACTGAAATAGTCTGTCGCCTCAGGAGTGTCGAAGGCAAGGCGCATGATCCCGTTCTTCAGATCCTCGCGTTTTCCCGTGGCCCAATAGTAGATCGTGCCCGAAAGAGGCACCGTGGAGATCTCCAGCGTCAGCACGGCCGCGGCATAGAGTTGCCCACCGGCGCGTGACACAGAACGTAACTCAATCTGGAAGCTGTCCCCCTTGCCGCTCTCCAGCAGCGCCGTCCAAACATCCAGCGGTGGCCGCCAATCTTCCTTGGAGGTGTCGTAGGAGACATCCGCCACACCGTTTTTGAAGGTGACGCGATAAATCGCGTCGGCCGCAGGGCCTTCAGTCCATTGAAAATGCATCGGCGCCAGGTTGGGCGGGATCATCGTGCCATCTTCAGGATAGAGCAGCGTGGCCGCCTCAGCCCCCGTCGATGTCGCCGCGTCCAGCTTGGCGCGGTCGGTGGCCGAGAGCCCATCCTCCGCGATCTGGTCGCGCAACATCAGGTTGAGGGTCGCCGTGGTCGAGACCCCCCCCGCCGTGGCGCGCACTGTGACGACGCCTCCCACCCCTTTGGCCGTGAACATGCCCCCCTTGACGCTCCCCTTGGTGGGTTCGTCCACCGTCCAAGCCGCGACGCCTGCCAAAGGAACGCGATCACCATCCGCCTTGATCCCTGTGGCTTCGAAGGAGGCCTGCTGCCCACCCGCCAGGGTAACCTCGAGGCTCTGCTCAGCAGGGGTGATCTCGATACTGGCCAGGCTCAGGGAGTCACCGAGACGAGCGTCCGTGGGTGGTGGTTTGTCATCGCCAGGACATCCCACAATAACAGTTGTGAGGGCGGCACATAGCACGATTCTTCTCATCAGCACTCCTTGGCGTAACCCAGAGGGTAGCGCTGGTTTTGCCATGGGTAAAGAGAGGGAGCACGCCTGGACAAAATGCTATACTCACGGTGATGCGCCTCCTCATGATTCTCGCCTTGGTGGGCACGAGCTGCCACAGCATCGCAGCCTATGATCATACGGTGGCCTCCGACGCCTCTCGTGACCAGCCTCTTGTCATAGATGCTGGCGCCCTGGATCGAAACCCAGCAGATGGCGTTGATGACCAGCTCAGCGTTGATGACCAGTTCAGCGTTGATGACCAGTTCAGCGTTGATGCTGGAGGGGATGCTGTAACAAACTGTATAGAGCAAACCTTCTTCATCGAGTCCGATACGGATGACATGGAGGTCGATAGCTCGGTGCTCGTTGACGGCGAATCGTATGTATCAGTGGACGACCCTGGCGGCATCTACATCGGCTCATGGGCCGGAAACTACACCTGGGGCATCTTCCGCTTCAACTTCCCACCCATCCCTGACAAAGCCTTCATCGTCCTCGCTGAACTGAAGATCTGGGGCAACCTCCTCTGGCCTACCTGGGACGTCAGCGAGGACGCCCTCGTCGTGCAGCTCGAAGCTGACACGACCCCGCCCCAGGTCACCTCAGCCGATGAGGCACCTGAACGTGCTGATGGCATGTCATCGACCAAGGCTCGCCCGCTTATCGGTGGCCCCATCCGATGGCCGAGGTCAGGCGGCCTGGCCTGGAAGGTTGGCGAGTACAACACCGCCCCAGACTTGGCGTCCCAGCTCCGCGAGCTACAGAAGGCACACAGCCTCGCTGCCGGCGGCCAGTGGCAGCTCTGGCTGCGAGGGGTGCACACCGCGCGCGACGCTGAGGTTCTGACCTTCGACTACGGAATGACGGATTGGATCAGCCCCGAGCTGCGCGTGATGTGGTGTATTCCCTGACCCAACCAAGAATCGGAGAATCCACCACCAGCATCTTCGTGTAAGAGCCTGATTTTTCGTGGCGCTGATGTGGACCACAACTTGCTTGTTGTGAAAGCACCTTCATTATCGCCCCCAAAGGAGGACTTCTCTCATGAAGAACACCCTCACCATGACCGCAGCTGCCATCTGCCTTTTCGCATCCTTGGGCACAGCGGAGGCCAAGTTCTTCACGAGGGTCAGGGTGGCCTGGACGAAATATCAACTGAAGCACCGCACGACCAGCCTGCAGCTGCGCGCGAAGTATTCACCCGCCAAGTTCCTTCACGGTCTCTCGGCCGCCAAGTTGGCCAGCCAAATGGGTAGGACCGCCAGAGCGTTATCGGCGATCAACCGCGGGGCAGACGGGCGCGCGCTCGCCAAGAAATCCGGGCTGACGAAGCTGAGTGAAGCGTACCTCAAGGTGAACAAGAAGCTCCGCACGCAGGTAAAAGAGACCTTCCAGGCGTCTCCACCCAGCGTCTTCTTCTCTGGTGCATGGCAAGACTACACGGCAGCGATGAGCGCACTCGAAAAGCAGGTTGTCATCCCCTAGAGACGGGGCATTGTCGCCCGGACAACAATGCCCTGCTCTCGTGCTTCAGCTACACAGCACCTCCCACAAACTATCAAAAATGCACGGAGGACGAGTTTGGCGCGACACATGCAATTGGGTAGAGACATGAATGTGAAACACTCTCAGAAGAAGCGCTTTCGTCCCACAGAAGACATCTCCCCACGCTACCCCCAACAAGAGGCCACCTCACTGACGCGCCGGGAGATGCTCATGGCCGCCCTCTCCTCAGTTGCGCTCTTCAGCCTCAGCGCCTGCGGGGTACCCGACATGAGCTATCCTCTGCCCCTGGATGCTGGAGACATCGGACCCGACAGCGCTGATGATACCGACGCCCAAGGGGAGAGCAGC
>JAFCZD010000156.1 GCA_019314525.1 Deltaproteobacteria bacterium | reverse complement strand
GCCCAAGCTCTTCCCCTTCGTCTACCACCGGCTGGAGCTGCACAACCCCTTTGGCTTCCCCATGATGCCCGGCCCCATCGCCCTCTACCGCAACGGCACCTTCACCGGCCGCACATCCACCAAGCTGCGCGCCCCCAACGAGCCGGTGAAGCTCTCTTTGGGCGTGGACAACCAGGTGCAGGTGCACCGCTGGGTAAAAGAAGAGAAGCGTTATGAGCCAGGCGTGCTGAGCAGCACCCAGCGCCTGGTGCATCGCTACGAGATTCAGGTGGGCAACTGGACCAAGCGGCGGCGCAAAGTGCTAATCCTCGAAAACGTGCCCGTGGCTCAGGTCAAAGAACTCGAGGTCAAGCTCGGCAAGAAGACCACCAAGCTCACACGCTATAACAAAGAAGACGGCATCATCTCCTGGGAGCTGAACCTCGCCCCGGGCGCCAAGAAGACCATCGTGCTCGAGTACACGGTACATGTGCCCAAAGACTATCTCGTGCGCGGGTATGTGACAGCCAAGTAAGCTCTCCTCCGGTCGCTCCCCTCCTCCTCTCCTCAACAGTTCGGATAGGCCGCAAACCCACCCTGGGAAGCCGGCATTTCCATGGTGCCGTTCGGGATATTCATGCATATCGCGATCGTGACCTGCGCTCGACAGCTTCGCCTTCTGCCAGTGAGAGAAGAAACATTCTTTCTTTTGGGCCCTCGGCAAACGTGTTCGCCCCACCACACCCCTTGAAAGCCCACACCCTGCGTGGAATATTCAACGCCAACTCTGGAGTTGGCCGATGCTCACCACACACACCAAACCTGCCCTCGTGCTCTTGATCGCTCTCCTCTGGGCGTGCAGCGACAGCGAACAAACTAACCCCAGCGACGCCTCACTCTCAGACTCACCCACGAGCGAAGCCTCTGAAGGCTCGGGTGCTATCACCTTCACCTGGACCCTCGCTGGAGGCTCTGAGGATTGCGCCAACGCACACGTCAGCACCGTTGAGGTCTACGTCGCTGGCAAAAAGAGCTTCTTTCCCTGCCATGGTGCCACAGGCCAGGGCGGCACCTTGGAGGGCATCCCTGCCGGTGAATATGACTTCCGCCTTGAAGGCACAGGTCCAAACACCACCAGCGCCATAGCGCGGGGCAAGGTGACGGTTGTCGCGGGAGAGGTCGTCTCAGTGGATGTTGACCTTCAGCATGAAGCCTATCGTGGAGGAAGCGTGCTCTTTCAGTGGACCTTTGCCGGTGGAAAGAGCTGCGCTGAAGCAGGCGTCGATGAGGTGCAGATAGCCTTTGCCGACCGAACGGCGAGCTTCCCCTGCGCAGGGCCCCAAGGGCAGCAAACGGAGATGACGGAACTGGAGAGTGGTGCCCATCATTTCACCATCACTGGGACCTCTGCCACCGTCCTGCGAGCCAAAGCCATAGGAGAAGTGCTCGTCGTCGAAGACGAGACCCAATCCTTTCCTGTTGATCTTCAGCTCATCAACCCAGACAGCACAGCCACCGCCACAATCACATGGCGTTTTGACGACTCGTCTGCCACCGAGACCTCAGGTTGCGCCATCCATGGCAGTGAAAGAGTGTACGTGGAGGTGGGCGATGAGGTGCCCATGCTGCTTCCATGCCTCGATTTTTTAACACCAGGCGCCAGACAGGCGACGTTGACCCACCTGCTTGCTGGTGAGGTCACCATCCGAGTTTCAGCGGGGGCCTCGCAGGCTGAACAACAGGCCACGCTCTTGGCTGGCGAGGAGACGAGCCTCGACTTCTATCTGAGAAACTACTCCAGCCCCACACATGGCTCCGAGCGCATCCTTTGGACCTTCGGCGGCAAGCCCTGCGCAGAGGCTGGAGTGAGCCAGCTTCGCCTCAAGGTGGGAGGACTGATCACGCCCATCGATAAGACGGTTCTCTGTGGCGATGGCACCTATTCGGCGCCGCTAGGCTCTTTTGGCACTTACCCATACGAGCTTTCGGCCACAGGACCCGGCGGGGTTCAGTACGCGGCATCTGGCAACTTGATCGCCAATGGCGTTCTCCATGTGGATCTCCTGCCTGTGAGCGAGCCCGCAACGAACCAGGGAGACCTTCAAGTCGACTTCACCTTCAGCCATGCCGACTGTACAGCCGCGGGCCTCGATGAGGTGCAGCTCTTCTTGGTGGATGAGCACGACAATGTCGTGCCCGAGAGTCAAATCACCGCAACCTGCGCTGAGCTTCCGATCACGATCAAGTCCTTGGCTGCACCAGCCACCTATCTGATCAACGCTCAGGCACGCCGCGGGGCGAGCACACCTTATACCGTGGGGCTCTACACCGTGGCGGTCTCTGCCGATGGACAAGCCAGCTATGTGGTGAATATGCCCTGAAATTGCCAGGGCTGAGCCCTTCAGCGCACTTTCAACACCCGCGCCAAAAACCGACGCGTCTCCCGCCAAACGATCCCACTGCCATCCGCGAGCATTGAATCATGCCCCTCGCCTGGCACCACCACACGCCGGCAACGCTCGCCAGCCGCCCTGCAGATCGTCTCCGAATGTGCTGTCGGAATCTTCAAATCGGCTCCACCATGCATCACCAAGAGGGGCACCTTCAGCCGGCCCGCAGCCTTTGCCGTGTTGGCCTGCTCAGGGTCGAAGCCTCCCGCCTTTGCTGCGTCGTCGATAGCGGTATTCAAGCGCTCTTCAGAGAGCAGAAGCCCAACCCCTGGGGCGAACAAACGCACATAGTTCTTCACCACGGCACGCATGGACGCAAAAGTCGAAACAGCGACCACCGCCTTCACCCGGGAGTCAAGGGCGCCAAGTTGAATCGCCACTGAACCCCCGTACGAAAAACCCAGCGCACCCACAGGACCGACAAGCAAACCGCGCGCCTCGAGGGCGTCAAGCACCGCCTTGGCGTCGTCACGCTCGAAGACGCCAAAAGACAGAATGCGCCCCGAAGAGAGGCCATGGCCACGGTTGTCGAGCAAGATAACGCGGTAGCCCTCGTGTGTGAGACGACGGCCGAAGCCAAGCATCGAGAGTTTGCTGTCGCGGATGCCATGAAAGACGATCACCGTCGCCACGGGCTTGCCCGACGGTGGGTCCAAGACCAGCAGGGAGAGGCTCGCAATGGGCGCTTTCACAGCCACACGCAGATGATGGGCAGCACCCAAAGCGCGCAGCTCTGCTGGGCTTGGATCACCCGCGGCGGTGATCTCTTTTTTGGCGTTGGGCGCATAGGTGATGGCGCCCGGCAACATCCACAAGAGCACACCATAAGCGATAGCGACGAGCAGCCCCACCACGATAACGACGCGGAGGGACCAGCGCAGCCAACGCCTTTTCGGCCTTGGCTCAGCCACGCGAGTAGAAGCGTTCGTGCACGCGATCACAGTACCCAACCAAGTTTTCGTGCTCGCGAATGCGATCAGCTAGCTTTGATGGGAGGTCTACCAAGAGCGCGTTTGCGATGAAGGCAAAGGTTGCGGCGTCGATGGTTCGCGGCTCTTGTCCACCAAAATACGGCGCGTCACCCAACGCCGAAGCCATCGCGTCGATATCGGCGCAAGCCATGGCGTAGATCTCCGAAGCGCTGTGGCGGCCGGTACCTTGGGCCCACAAGTCTTTGCCTATCTTGCGGCGGATCAAAGGCAGGATGAAGCGCCCGATCCCCTTGGGCAACGTCGGTAAGATCAGCGCACGAAAAGCGGGCCAGGCGGTGGGGTCGACCCAGCGCGCGTAAACAGCGCAAAAATAGAGCCCCTCCTCCAGGGTGCGCCGCAAGAGGTGGTGACGCGCCAAGGTCTTGGCGTCGAGGCCAGCGTCCAGCGGCTCTGGGTATTTGCGCTCAAGGTGCTCGATGATCAGCTGCGAGTCGGCGAGCTGATCACCCTCATCGTCGATGGTAGGCAGCTTGCCTTTGGGGGCGCGCCGGGGATCACCATAGACGTTCTTGTAGGGTAGCTCGCGCATGCGCAGATAGATGTCGGTCTTAACGCAAAACGGGCTCAAGCTGACGAGGTCGCCATGCCCCGTGAGGATGTAGTTTTTGATCATGGTCCGCCGTACCCCTTTTCTAGTTTCACCCTGTTGGTGGAACCTCATGACACTATTGTCTGGCCTGGGCAAGCTGTGGTCGGCCAAACAAATTCCCACTTTCGTGGGAATGACGTGTTCGTGGGCTCGTAACAATGACGGGAGCCGCACTCAGAGTGCACCAAGGGCTTCTCTCGCAGAGCACTTCGTGGTGCAATGAGGACCATGTCACGCTTCTGTCCTCAATGGCCCGTCCTCCATGGCATCCTCGCTGGTGTGTTGATCGCATCTGCGAGCTGCAGCAGCGGCATGCCGCAAAACCCTGCGACGTCGTCCTATGCGTCGCAGCTCAAGGCAAGAAACGACGGTTATTATACGAGCCTGCGCGATGGCGCGCTCTCACGGGTGCTGGCCATTCAGCCCGAGTCCCTGGCCTGGCAGCAGCTGAAGGTCGTTGCAGCTGAGTGGAAGGCGCTTGATGCTTTGAACCAGGCTGACGCCCTCGTGGCTCATCTCGAGGCCAAGGGCCTGACGGTGCTCACCGTTAGGCTGCACCAGGCGCTGCACTCCACGGTGAGCAAGCGGCCTGCCGTCCTAGACGCGGCTCTTGAAGCCGCCGCCCTCAAACAGGCGTTGCTCGAGGCGTTTCGACGACTGGAGAAGGAGACTTAAGCACCACACCTCCGACGAGATTCCCGCTTTCGCGCTTTCGCGGGAATGACGGAAAAATTTCGCGACAGCCGCGTGCACGCTTTCGCGGGAATGACGGGGAATTTTCGCGACAACCGCGTGCACGCTTTCGCGGGAATGACAGGGAGCTACCGCTAATTCCAATAGCGCGGTTCGTCCTTCTTGCCGCTGTCATCTTTCTTACCACCGTCGATCAGCTCGAGGTTGCTCTTTTCACGCCTGATGCGTTGGGCACGCTTGGCGAGCAGCTCGCCGAGCGTGCGGCGGGGCCCGAGGAAAACAGCGGCTGTGAGGCCGCCGCCGATGAGCACGGCTACCTGTAACCACGCCGCCGAAAGCATGGTGCCCACCAGCGTCACCGCGCCTAATATTAAGCAGCTCAGGCCCACCTTGAGCGCGGTCAAGCGATGCAGATGAACCAAGTGGCGCGGGAAGATCACCGCCGTGGCGATGATCATCGCCATGGCCGCGCCGTCGCTGCCGAAGAGCGGCGTGAGGGGTGACGCCAAGCCCACGGTAGCCCCCACCAACAATCCCACCACGCCGGTTACCAGATAGAACTTCAAAAAGCGCTTGCCACCCCACCACCGCTCTAGCGCTGCTCCGAAGATCCACAGCGTCGCCATATCGAAGAAGGTGGAGCGCAAGCCAAGATGCAGAACCAACGCTGTGAGGGGCTGCCAAATCTCCTTGCCGGAGAAGAGCCCATTGGCGCTCAGCACCAGATGCTCGGGGATCCAGCGCGGGAGAGGAATAAACGCCATGAGCACGAAGAGCGAAAGCTGCAGGATGAGCAGCGTCAGCGTCGTCCTCGGTGGGCGCCCACCGAGGCGGAGCATCTTGGCGTTGGGGTCAACATATGTGGGCTTTCCGAGCATGAGGGTGTAAGTGTAGCACTCTCAGCTACCCACGGCGCAACCTGGATTCCCGCGTTCGCGGCTGTCGCGAAACTGTCCCGTCATCTCCGCGCAAGCGGAGATCTATACCTCCTGCCGAAAGACTGGATTCCCACTTTCGTACTTTTGTGGGAATTGACGTGCACTGGCATCAAGACAATCGGTGAATACTTGGATTCCCGCGTTCGACGGGATGGGTTTTGCCCACACCTTGGCAGATGACCTTGCGGCCGGGGCTGTGCTGGCTATAGTACCGTCGTGTCTTACTTTCTAGCGTTCGTCGCCCTCGGTATCCTAATCCTCGTTCATGAAGCTGGCCACATGTGGGTCGCCCGGCTTTCGGGCATGCGCGTGGATAAGTTTTCTATTTTCTTTGGTCCGGCCATCTTGCGTTGGCGGGGCAAGAAGACCACCTACCAGCTCGCCACAGTGCCCCTGGGCGGCTTCGTCCAGATCGCGGGCATGAACCCCCAAGAGCAGCTGCCCCCCGACGACACGGGCTCCTATCAGAACAAGAACGTCTTGAAGCGCTTTGCCACCGTCGGCGCTGGCCCTGGCATCAACTACATCTTTGCTATGGTGTTGATGTTCATGGTGATGTTGGTCTGGGGCCTACCCAGCTGGCAGATCGCCATCGGCAAGGTGCTCGCAGGCAAGCCCGCTGCTGAGGCGGGTATGCATGATCGTGACGTCTTACTGCAAGTCAACGGTGTGAAGATCAAGAGTGTGGCTCAGGTGCAGACCGCTATCGCCGCCAGCAACGGCAAGCCGATGGTCTTTCATGTAGGCCGCGGCAAAGAAGCCCTCGACCTGCGTGTCACCCCGCGCAAGAACGACGACAAATATGTGATTGGCATCGCCTTCGGCCGCGATGTGCGCTTTCACGAGGTCACCCTCGGCGGCGCCCTGATGGCCGCCGCCTATTACCCCTTCAAGGAGTCCTCCCGGGTGCTCGGCGGGCTCAAGAAGCTGATCACCCGCGAGACCAAAGCCAGCGTGGGCGGGCCCATCGAGATCGTGCGACAGCTGAAAATGAGCTTCGAACACAGCCTCGCCATGGCGCTGCTCTTCATGGCCATGCTCAACGTCTACCTGGGCCTCTTCAACCTGCTGCCCCTGCCCGCCCTCGATGGCGGGCGCATGGCCTTCTTGCTCGTGGAGATGGTCATCCGCCGCCCCATCAGCCAGCGCGTGGAAAACAAAGTGCACACAGCAGGCTTCATACTCCTATTCGGCGTGCTCATACTCGTGACCTTCGGGGATCTCAAGCGCCTCCTCTTTTAGTGTCCCCGCGCTTCTCCTCATCAACCTTTGGCAAAGAGCTTCATCATGCGCGACCGGTCGCTCATTCTGTCCCTGGGCCTGCTCATCACCACCCTCAGCGCCTGCGCCGTGTCCAAACCTCAGACGCTCTACCTGGCGCGCCATGGGCAGACCCCTTGGAATCGCGTCAGCCGCTTCCAAGGAGACCCCGGACTCGACTCCGTGGGCTACGTCAACCGCTTCAACCTGTGGATGCTGCTGCGCGACAAGAAGATCAAAGCCATCTACACCAGCGCGCTGAAACGCACTCAGATGACCGCCAAGCTGGTGGCGCGCCAACACAAGGTAGAGATCCAACCCCGTGCCGAGATCAACGAGATCGCGTCGGGGGTCTTCGAGGGCATCTGCTTCGCCTATATGGTGCCTGGCACCAAGAAACCCGGCGCCAAGGACTGTATGGTGGTGTCCCGGGGTGCCAACCTCGAGCCCACGAAGAAAGAGATCGCGCGCATCTGGAGCGAGTACCGCAAAAAGGGCATCCGCGGCAGGCTGCCCCTCGCGGAGAACTACTTCGACATGAAAAAGCGCGCCAAACCCTTTGTCAGCGAGTTGAAGCGCACCTTACGGCGCGGCGAAACCCTGGTGGTAGGCCATGGGTTGATCAACCGCGTCTTGCTACACCTGCTGCTGGATTGGCCCTTGGAGAACGTCAAACACCTACGCCAGGGCAACGATCAAGTTTACCGGATGGAAGGCCTCGGCACGCCTGATACGCGTGTTTACCTCTACACCTCGGGCCACGGCTGGAAGCGTTGCTCTGCACCCAAAGCGGGTGACAAACACCTCGACTGCAGCCCTTGCTTTCCGGGCCATGGTCGAAAGTGCCCCTCTGCCGGGTCCCCCTCTGTCCCGCCAACTTCACAGTCTGCTGGCGGGCACTGGAAATAGCCCATTTCTGTCCAGACTCTCCCAAATTCCCCAACAAAGCGTTAAGATCGCTCAGCCCTGCACAGTTCAGCCCTGCACAAAGGAACCATAAGGATGCAAGAGAAGCGCAGATTTACGCGTGTTGAGCTCAAAAGTCGCGTTCAGGTGCGTGCTGAAAGCACCACCTATGAAGGCACGATGCACGACCTCAGCCTCAGCGGTGTCCTCGTGGTCGCACCAGGCAAACCCGAGCTCGGCACCAAGGTGAACATCGAGCTGATGCTAGCGGGGCCAAAAACTGAGCTCGCCATCGAGTTGCGTGGCAAGGTGATCCGCCACACCGATACAGGGTTTGGCCTCACCTACGACCTCGAAAGCTTCGAACTCGACAGCTTCCTCCACCTGCGTAATGTGATCGCCTATATTCAGGACGACCCACAGCAGATTGCGGAAGAGTTCAAGCAGCTCCTCGCCGACCAAGCTGACCAGGCCTTCGACCTTTAGGCCTCTTTGTCCTCGGGCAACGGCGCGCCATAGGGCACGGTCACCTCTCGCACAGCCTCGGTACCCTCCGTACCCTCGCTACCCTCGCTACCCTCGCTACCCTCGCTACCCTCGCATGTGGCCACCGCGACGATGCCGTGGCGAGTCGTGAAGGGCCTAGGACGCTGAGTGAGGCTCTCCATCTCCTCCTTTGCACCTGAGAGTTCGGCGCTCGTCTCGCGCAGCCGACCCATCAACTCGTGGCAAAACGCCCAGAGCAACTTCACCGCGAGCTCGGGCTCGCGTTGCATCAGCGGGTAGAGATCACTCCGTCGCAAGACCAGCGCGCGGATGGGGCTTATGGCGCGGATCGTCGCCGAACGGGGCTCGTCATCGAGCAGGCACATTTCACCAAAGTGTGCGCCGCCTTCGAGCATCGCCAGCACATTGCCCGCCTTGCTCACCTGCGCCTGGCCGTCGAGCAATACGAAGAACTCCTCACCGAGGGTGCCCTCTGAGATGATCACCTCCTCTGTCGCATATGCCTGCTCGGAGGCCACCTCGAGGGTGAGCATCAGCTCTTTCAGCGAAAAGTGGGCAAAGAGCGGCAGGCCTTGCAAGAGCTGCAACTTTGCCGTGGTAGAGACCTCAGGCACGACCTCTCCCTGCACCTCGATCACCAGGGCCGTGATGTTGTCATGCCCACCGCTCTCATTGGCCAGGTCCACCAGCTGCCGCGCCGCCGCTTCGGGCTCCGAGGAGGCCACCACGCCTCCCATCTCTGGCGCGGTCACAGCCCCCGAGAGGCCATCGCTGCAGAGCATGAAGCGATCCCCCGCTAGCAGCTCGAGGTGCAGTGTATCCACTGCTACATACTCGCGCGTACCCACCGCGCGCATGATCACATTGGAGAGGCTCGACAGCTCTGCCTCTTCTTCCGTAATCAAGCCACGCCGCAGCTGCTCAGCGATCAACGAATGATCCTCGGTGAGCTGGTGAATGCGCTCCTGTCTCAGCAGATAAATCCGCGAATCACCCACATGCGCCATGATCGCGTTGGCGCCGCAGATCAGCAGCAAAGCAGCTGTGGTGCCCATGCCCCGCTTCTCGGGGTCTTCAGCGGCGAGCCGAAAGATCTCGGTGTTGGCAGCCGAGACCGCGTGCTCAACCAAACGCACCACTTGCTGCCGCGCTTGCACGTCAGCCTGGTCGATATAGGTCTGCACCACCTCATAGTTGTCGCAGATCACTTGGTAGATGACCTCGACACAGCGGCGGCTGGCCACCTCACCAGCCTGAGCCCCGCCCATCCCGTCACACACGAGGTAGAGGCGCAGGTCGTCGGCGACGAGCAGGCTGTCTTCGTTATGGTCACGCAGCTGCCCGACGTCCGTCAGGCCAAAGGTGAGAAGCTCATGCATGAGGGATCCTCAGATACGTTCTAGAGGTCGATACGTTCTGTCCAGCCAAAGGAATCTTCTTCCTTGCCATATTGTAGCCCAAGGATGAAGTCATAGAGCTTCTGCGAGAGTTGGCCCGTCATGCCATCGGCGACGGTGTAGGTCTTATCCTTGTAGTGGATATTGCCCACAGGCGAAATAATCGCCGCGGTGCCCGTACCAAAGGCCTCTTTAAGCGTGCCTTTCTCCGTAGCCTCCACCACCTCGTCGATGGTGATCATGCGCTCGGAGACCTTATGCGTGCCCCACTTCTTGAGGATCTGCAATACGGAGTCACGGGTGACGCCTGGCAGAATGGTTCCGGTGAGCGGGCTGGTGATCACCTCATCGCCAATGACGAAGAACATATTCATGGTGCCCACTTCTTCGATGTAGCGCTTCTCCTTGGCGTCGAGCCAGAGCACCTGGGTGAAGCCACGACGCTTGGCCTCCATCTGCCCCAACAAGCTCGCCGCGTAATTTCCGCCTGTCTTGGCCTCGCCCACGCCCCCCTCCACCGCGCGTACGTAGTCTGTCTGCACCATGATGCTCACGGGGTTGAAGCCCTCAGGGTAGTACGCACCCACAGGGCTGAGGATGATGTAGAAGAGGTGTTTGGTGGAGGGCCGCACGCCCAAGAAGGGATCGATGCCGATCCGAAGGCGGGCATGCAGAGGCGCTCAGCCGAGCGCTGCATGCGTTCGATATTTTTCATGTGCCGAAAGAGGCGAATACCGCCATCGACGCCACGATAGGCCTTGAGCCCCTCGAAGATCTCCTGGGCGTAATGAAACACAATGCAGGCTGGGTCGAGGTTCAACGGACCATAAGGCTCGATGCGCGCGTCATGCCACGCCCCCTCGGGATCGTAGTCGACCTTGAACATATGGTCGGTGAAGTAGCGACCAAAGCCGAGCTGAGTGTCACCGGGGAGCGACGCCCGCCGTTTACTCTCATCAACCTGGGTGATCTTGATCTCCATGGTGCCTCCTCAGACAGCGACCCTCACTACCGCGAGAGCCGAGGCCATGCGGTGCCTCGCTGGGTCCCGCGAGGGCACGATATCAAAGCGCAGCAGCCGGGGAAAGTCGTGTGAATGAAGGAAAAATATCGCTTGGGCTCTCAACCTCTCAACGCCTGACATGCTAGGCTTGGAGTAGCCCACATAGCCAAGAGGTCGTTCATGAGAGTCAAGCGCCTACCTTCCGCATCCTTCACCGTTGCAGTCTTAGTTTCCTTCGTTATTTCAGGATGTTCAGAGACGCCAACAGCGCCAACCAACGATGGTTCCGTCACGAGACTGGACACCATCAGCACCATCAACTGCACCGAGGGGACCTACCGCAAGTGCAGCACCGATTACCCGGGCGTCTGCGCAGAGGGCGAGCAAAGCTGCCTCGCCTCTGGCTTCTGGGGTTCTTGTGAGCCGACGATCTTGCCCAATTCGCAACCTGAGCGCTGCACCAACAACGCCGATGACGACTGTGATGGCTTCGTCGATGAAGCCGACATGGATTGCGTCTCCTGTACAGCCAATGAGTCGCGGGACTGCACGGCCATCGCCTTCGGCATCTGCACTGACGGGCAGCAGATTTGTAACGAGGAGCAAACCTGGGGCGTCTGTGGGCCGAAAATTCGCCCGGGAGCTGTGCAAGAAGATTGCGGCAATGGCTTGGACGATGACTGTGATGACAAAACAGACGCCGCCGATGAGGATTGCGAGGCCTGCACACCTGACGCCCAGCGCGAGTGCAACTCGGGGCTCGACGGCATCTGTGGTGCGGGCACACAAATCTGCAACGTCAAAAAGCTCTGGGGGCCCTGCGTTGCCAACGTGCAACCCAACCAGCACCTCGAAGACTGCACCAACCACCTAGACGACGACTGTGACGGCGCGGTTGACGGAGCCGACACCGATTGCCAAGCCTGTCAGCCCACAGACCCAGCACAGAACTGCCCCACGGGGCTGCCCGGCATCTGCTCTACAGGCACCCAGACCTGCGGGAAAGACAACACCTGGGGCAGCTGCACGCCCAACGTGCTCGCAGGCACGCAACAAGAAAACTGCAACCTCGAAGGCGACGAAGACTGCAACGGATCCGCCGACCAATTCGACCCCGCGTGCTTCGAGTGTCAACCCTCGGGCCTACCCTTGAACTGCTTCACCGGCCTGCCGGGCATCTGCAATAGCGGTGAGAAGAAGTGCCAGTCGGACGGAACTTGGGAGGCTTTGTGCACGCCGCTGATCGCTGTGGGCAATCAGTCTGAAAACTGCAACAACGGCACCGACGACGACTGTGATGGCAAAGCCGACGGCGCCGATAGCGATTGTTATGACTGCACCCCTGCCACCACCCAGCCCTGCGACACGCCACTGCCCGGCGTCTGCAAAGCTGGCCAACGCACATGCCTAACCAATGGCACCTGGGAGACCACCTGTACGGGCCTCATCGCCGTGGGAAGCCGCCAGGAAAACTGCACCAATGGTACAGACGACGACTGCGACGGCAAAGCCGATGGCGCCGACAGCGATTGTTATGATTGCAACCCAGGCGCCACGCAATCTTGTAGCACGGGCCTGCCAGGGGTCTGCAGCACGGGCCAGAGGAGCTGTCAAACAGATGGCAGCTGGGAGACGGCCTGCACCCCCACCGTGACGCCCAACAGCCGAGTCGAAAACTGCACCAATGGCTCCGATGACGACTGCGACGGCAAGACCGATGGCGCCGACTCCGATTGTTATGACTGCACCCCTGGCACCACGAAGACATGCAGCACAAGCCTGCCCGGCGTCTGCAGCAGCGGCCAGCAAAAATGCCTGAGCAATGGCACCTGGGAGACCACCTGCACCCCGCTCATCGCGCCCAACAGCCAAGCTGAAAACTGCACCAATAGCGTCGACGACGACTGTGACGGCAACATCGACGGCTCCGACTCCGATTGTTTCGAATGCACCCCTGGGACGAAACAGACCTGCAATACGGGGCTTTCGGGTGTTTGCAGCGCAGGCGCGAACACCTGCTTGAGCAACGGCAGCTGGAGCACCACCTGCGTGCCCTTGATCGCCCCCTACAGCCGGGCCGAAAACTGCACCAACGGCACCGACGACGACTGCGACGGCAGAACGGACGCTGCCGACGACGATTGCTTCGAGTGTACCCCTGGGGCGACACAGGGCTGCAGCACTGGCCTGCCTGGTGTTTGCAGCACGGGTGAAAAGAGCTGCCTGACCAACGGCACCTGGAGCACCACCTGCACCGCCACCATCACCGTGGGCAGCCAGCCCGAAAACTGCACCAACGGGCGTGACGACGACTGCGACGGAAGAACCGACAGCGCTGACAGCGACGACTGCTGCTTCAGCGGCGCCACGCAGGAGTGTGACGCGGGCAACGCCTTCTGCATGGGCATGGAGAGCTGCGTTAACAATGTTTGGGGCAGCTGCGTGCTCAATACGGAGTCTGAGGCCGCCTGGGACAACACCTGCAACGGCGTGGATGAAGACTGCGACGGTGTGGCGGACGACGGCGGCCCGGAAAATCAGATGCAGGGCCCCACCTACATTGTGGAATACTTGCCAGAAGCTGTCACGAATCGGCTCATCGGCCAGTCAAGGAAGGCCCTCCTCTACAGCATGGCCAACGGCTCGGGCAGCCACTGGGGGCTTTGGGATGCATGGGTAAGCAACCCCGCGCAGATGCTCGCCATGGGTACGCAACTTCACGTGCTGCTCAATAAGCTCACCACCAGCACCACGTTTTTCACCGCCACTGACTTCCCACCCATCAACGCCTCAACGATCATGATCGGCACCCCAGGATTCCCCGACAGCCGCTGCTCGTATGGCTGTCTGATGGTCATCAGGGGCTCGACGGTGAAGATGGTCAACCTTGGTGGCAGCCGCGCCAGCTACAGCATCAACTTGAGCAGTTTCCCCTGGGGTAGCCCACCAGCGACTACGCCACCGACCTCTTTGAGGGCTGCCACGACCATCGCCTACGATGCGCTCAGGGACGCCAACAACTTGCCCTACAAGTCGGATGCCGTCGCGGTGCTCGTCAACGGCAGCCGCTGTTGGCTCTGGTCAGAAAAGGCCCCTGTCCTGAACGAGATCATCCCGGGGCGCGCCTGCTTCTGCTCGGGCACCAACCAGAACTGCCCTTCGGATGCGGTGCTCAACAACCTCGACGCCATCACCTATTTCATGGGCGGAGACGGCAGCCACGCCCTCGGCCTCGCCTCGGGCGACACTCATTACTCCAGCGTGATAGGAAAGGAGATACCAGGTGTTTCGGTCGTCTCCTACCAATGGAGCAGCCTCCCCATCGATGCCTACACCTGTGCCCACCCTCGATGAGAGTTTATTCTTCACAGCGGCAGGGGCTTTGCCCGCCACTGGTAGTTGTTTCTTTCACAGCGGCAGGGGCTTTGCCCGCCGCTGGTAGTTTCACGGAGAGATCCATGACCAACGCGCTTAGAGCTTTGCCCGCCACTGCTAGTTTACTCACCCTTTCCCTGATCATGGCGCTCGGCTGCTCCGAAACTCCGCCTCCGGCGGCCGTGGGTGACGGTGGAGCCGACAGCAGCGGTGGCGCTTGCAGCGCTGACACCTTCCGCAAATGTACCACTCCCTACGCTGGGGTCTGCGCCGCTGGTGAGCAATCGTGTTTGCCCTCGGGAGTATGGGGCCCTTGCGAGCCCACGATCACGCCTGGCTCGCAATCGGAGCGTTGCACCAACCAAGCCGATGATGATTGCGATGGTTTCATCGACGACGCCGACATGGACTGCGTCTCTTGCACGCCCGATGACGCCCGCGACTGCACGGCCATCGCCTTTGGCATTTGCGCTGCGGGGCAACAGCTCTGCAGCGCTGAACAAACATGGGGCGTCTGTGGGCCGAAAATTCGCCCCGGTTCAGAGCAAGAAGACTGCGGCAACGGCCTCGATGATGACTGCGACGACAAAGTCGACGCGGCCGACGATGACTGCGAGGCCTGCACCGCCGGCCTGCAGCGGCCCTGCAACTCTGGGCAGCTTGGGGTCTGCGCCGAGCTCTGGGGCGGCTGCGTACCCAACGTGCAACCTGGCACGCAACCAGAAAACTGCACCAACCACCTCGACGACGACTGCGACGGCGCCGCGGACATCGCCGACACCGATTGTCAGCCCTGCCAAGCATCCGACCCGCCCCAAAGCTGCGCCACGGGCCTCCCGGGCATCTGCTCCACGGGCACGCAAAGATGCGCCCAAGACTTCACCTGGGGGGTATGCACGCCCAATATCGCCGTGGGCGCGCAATCGGAAAACTGCAGCACCCTCGGCGATGAAGATTGCGATGGTGCCGCCGACGGCACGGACACCGATTGCTTCGATTGCACCACGAGCAGCCCACCCCAGGCCTGCAGCACAGGCCTGCCAGGCGTCTGCGCCCAAGGGCAGCGCACCTGCAAAAGCGACGGCACATGGAACACCCAATGCACGCCAATCATCGCCGTGGGAAGTCAGCCTGAAAACTGCACAAACGGCACCGATGACGACTGCGACGGCTCGGCTGATAGCGCTGACAACGATTGCTTCGACTGCTCTCCTGGAGCCACACGAACGTGCACCACGGGCCTTCCGGGGGTCTGCTCTCAAGGTGAACAAACCTGCAGAAGCGACGGTACCTGGAACAGCACCTGCACGCCCACCATCACCGTGGGCACCCGCTCAGAAAACTGCACCAACGGCACCGACGACGACTGTGACGGCGCCACTGACAGCGCCGACACCGACTGCTGTAGCAGCGGCGCCACCCAGGAGTGTGACGCGGGCAACGCCTTCTGCATGGGCACCGAGACCTGCGTCAATAATGTTTGGGGTAGCTGCGCGCTACGCATTGAGTCTGAGGATGGCTGGGATAACGACTGCAACGGCGTGGACGAAGACTGCGACGGCGTGGCGGACGACGGCAATAAGGTTAAGGGCCCCACCTACCTCGTAGAGTATTTGCCTGACGCCGTGACGCAGAAGCTCATTGGTCACAATGGAAAGACCTTCCTTTACACCGTGGCTAACGGATCGGGCAGCCATTGGGGGCTTTGGGATGCATGGCCGACGCCCCCCAACGTCGACACCAAGATGCTGGCCATGGGTGAGCACCTCAACGTACTGCTCAACAAGCTCACCTCTGGCACCACCTTTTTCACCGCCAGCGACTTCCCCCCCTACAACGCCTCGACGATTATGGTCGGGCCGCCCAACTTCCCCGACAGCCGCTGTGCTGGCACTACGTTGGGTTGTTTCATGGTCATCGCTGGCTCTACAGTGAAGATGGTGAATCTTTCCTCTCGCGCCACCTACAAGACCACCTTGAGCACCTTCCCTTGGCACGACACAGTCACGCCCCCAACGTCGCTCAGGGCCGCCACTGGCTTCCCGAAGGGGGCGTTTGTTGCGTCCGACGGCACGCCCTCAACGACTCACACCGTAGTGCTCGTCAACGGCAGCCGCTGTTGGTTCTGGTCAACCGGGGACAAGCTCGGCGAAGCTAGCACCACCGACTGCTTCTGCCACCCCTCGGGCACCAACCAAAACTGCCCCGACGTGAACGTGCTCAACAACCTCGATGCCATGACCTATTTCGAGGGCGGAGATGGCGGCCACGCTATGGGCCTCGCCTCAGGCGGTGAGCACTATTCCAGCCCCATGGGCGAGGGGACGGGGACATGGGCGATCACCTACAAATGGAGTGAGCCCTTGTCGGTTGATGCCTATGCCTGCGACCACACGCCCCGCTAGAAGATCCTTCCAAGCCTAAGAGAGAACAGTCATGCGTACGCTTAACCCCCTCCTCAGTCTCTTCGTGACAGCCACCCTCCTCACGGCCTTCGGCTGCTCCAGCAGCAACGCCGTAGCCCCCGAACACGACGGGGGAGCCGACACCCGTAGCCCCCGAACACGACGGGGGAGCCGACACCAGTGGGCCTTGCAGCGCTGACACCTTTCGCAAATGCACCACCCTCTTCCCTGGGGTCTGCGCCCCTGGTGAACAGTCGTGCTTGCCCTCAGGCGTGTGGGGCCCCTGTGAGCCAACGATCACCCCAGGTTCGCAGTCTGAGCAGTGCACCAACCACGCCGACGACGACTGCGACGGCTTCATCGACGAAGCCGACATGGACTGCGTGGCGTGCACTCCTGACGACTCTCGCGATTGCACAGCCATCGCCTTTGGCGTCTGCGCCGCTGGGCAACAGCTCTGCAGCGCCGAACAAACCTGGGGCATCTGTGGCCCAAAGATTCGCCCTGGTTCGCAACAAGAAGACTGTGGCAATGGCCTCGACGACGACTGCGACGACAAAGTGGACGCCGCCGACGACGACTGCGATGCCTGCACCGCGGGCATGCAGCGCCCCTGCAGCTCTGGGCAGCTCGGTGTCTGTGAGGCGGGCACACAGACCTGCGGCGCCAACCAGCTTTGGGAGGGCTGTGCAGCCAATGTTCAGCCCAACGAGCGCCCAGAAAACTGCACCAACCACCTCGACGACGATTGTGATGGAGCCGTAGACCTCGCCGACACCGACTGTCAGCCCTGCCAGGCCGGTGACCCGCCCCAGAGCTGCCTGACAGGCCTGCCTGGGGTCTGCGCCATGGGCATGCAGAGCTGCGCGGCAGACAACACCTGGGGCAGCTGCACGCCCAACGTCGCCGTGGGCGCCCAGCTTGAAAACTGCAGCGTCGCTGGTGACGAAGATTGCGATGGCGCAGCCGATGGCGCCGACACC
>JAFCZD010000620.1 GCA_019314525.1 Deltaproteobacteria bacterium | reverse complement strand
TGGCGCTTCCTGCCCAGGCCGACGCGCCATCGCGGCCTCGACTCGCACACTCGGCTCGAATTTGGCGCCTCCCGCCCAGGCCGACGCGCCATCGCGGCCTCGACTCGCACACTCGGTTCGAATTTGGCGCCTCCCGTCCAGGCCGACGCGCCATCGCGGCCTCGACTCGCACACTCGGCTCGAATTTGGCGCCTCCTGGGAGCGGGCATCCAGCGAGGGGTGCACGACGGTTGTAGTAGAAGCGTTCTTGTGATCTCGAACTGTCGCGTGGCACCTACCCATGCGCCATGGTCCCCAATGCGACACTCTGGGCCCCGTCGAACACTGCGCCATCCAACAGATCTAGAAGAATGACTCGATTCCCGCGTTCGCGCGTTCGCGGGAATGACTGGACTATGTTGCAACACTTGCGTTCGCAGGAACGATGGATGGTGGCGGAGGCCGCTACAACTGATTGTGCACCCGCTCAGTGGGGCTCAGTGGGGGCGCCACTCAGTCTTGTTGAGCTGTTGAGACCAGCTGCTCTTGACAGTTCCAGGAGCCTGCGCAAGCATACTCCTAGCCCCGCCAGGGCGTCCCTCCTGTAGGTCTCAAACACCTGTTTTGGACGTCCGAATCGGGGCTTTTTTATTTTATGGAGAAGATGATGCCGAATCAGTATGCATCGGTGCGCAAGCAGTGGCGGGAAATCGATACCAAACGAGATTTGGCGGCGATCTGGCGTGGGGAGCGCTTCGAGTCTGCCGATGCCATTGGCGAGGCGCTCCGCGTTTACGAATTGGCAATCCGGGTTGATGGGTGGGAGACAGTCAAAGGCTGGGCCACGGCTGCGTTGACCAACGAACAGATGCTCAACGCGCAAGTGGTAGAGCTGGCGATGCGCGCCATTGAGCAGCGAGACGAGGCCTTCTTCGAGGAGATTACCTCTCATTTGTTGAAGACGTCCGCGCCCAACTACTTTCGCTTCTGGCACACGCTCTTCAGCGCCCGCCATGCGAACTTTGGCGAACGCATCTTCCGTCGTCACCTGGCTGAGCTCTCTGATTACCACATCATAAAATATCGCCGGTGGCTGAAAAAGACCCTGCGAAAACTGCGCTACCGTTGCAAGACGCCCAAGGAGAAGGCCATCGGCGCCATCGCTTTCGCGATGTACAAGCAATACGATGCCAAAGAATACCCCTCGGAGGTCTTCAACGCCTATCTGGCGTGCCACGATGCCGCCCGCACACCCTTGAAGATCAAGCAGAGCGGCAAGGTCGTATCCAAGTCCAAGCAGATGGAGCACTTCGCACCCTTGGCCGCGAAGCTTGGGATTTGGAGCGTGACCGAGGGCATACGCACCTCCCATCGTCTGCCTCGCACGCTCACCTATTTGGCGGCCATGGCTCCAGCGATGAGCGACCGAGAGCTCTTACGTGGGCTGCGGGCCTTCGACGCGAACCTGAGCACGGCCGAGCACAAGAAAGCATCCGAACAGGTCGTGCAGCTCGCCGAGTACATGACGGAGCGCCTCGGACGGATGGACGTGAAGTTGGAGGAGTGGGCAAAAATCTACCCTTACCTCAAGAGCCCTACGTTGCGGCACGTGTTCGAGCAGGTGATCGACGCGCGGCTCGAGGAGCAGCAGCAGCGTCTCACCGATGTTGAGTGCTGTCCCGTCGTGGTGATGCCCGAGACGCTGCAAGGACGCGCTCACCGTAGCGCCTTGCTGGCGAGTTATCTGCTGTATCTCGTCGAACAACGCAGCAGCGTCTTTCTCGTCGAGGTCTTGCCGCGAGTACTCAGCCATCCGTCGAGCTTATGGCCCTACGGCTATGGCGTTGAGCCCGCCGCGCACCGCTGGCAATCCAATCCAGACCGACGCCATCGCGTCCTCTATCAACTGGTGCGCGAGACCTTCGTGGACGCAGCACAACGGCGACAGTCAACAGCGGCCGCTACAGACGGTTACCTGCAGAGCCTGCGTTATCATCAGCACCGGCGCATAGAGCTGGACGGGAGCGCCAGCCCAGATGACGTACCTGTCTTGTTCTTTCCCACGGAGCCCTCGAAGGAGGAGCATCACGGGCTGCTCGCCCACCTTTCGCTCTTCAGCGGCGCGGTGCTCGTGCTCTTTGATGAGCGCTGGAAGAACGAGCTGGCTGGAGGCAACCTGGTTCACTTGACCGTGAATACGGACCTGGCTGACGCCTTGGAAGCGCTGCAAGACGCCCTCAAGAAACTCCGGCCTCATAGGGCAAGCTTCGCGCAGCGCATGGACGCGGTGAACGCCGAACTCCGACATTTGCGCATGGGCCCGCGCTTGGAGTTGTCGCATATCAGGCAAGGGCCCTATCGCTTGGACCGCTGAGGAGTCGATGTCGGCTATCACACGCCGGTCTTCCAGCTCCTGGCATGTTGCCATCGTTATCGTTGTCATCACGCTCAGCGCATTGGGTTGTGGGCAGGACACTCTTGGGGCTGATGCGGCGAGGGACGTCTATCACGACACTGTCCACGATGTCAGGGGTGAGACGAGCAGGGGAGACCAGCACGCCGACGCTGATGCGGGCCTCGGCGAAGGGAGCGTTGACGCGGCAGAGAATGGCGTGGGGAATTATCCGCCGGAGATCACGGACCCAGGGTTGCAGACTCTCGAAGAGGAGCAGGAGTTCTCCCTGACGGTGGAACTCACCGATCCGGACGGCGACGCCCTGCGGGTGTTCATCGACGACCTTCCGCCTGGGGCGCGTTGGGATGAGGCGGCGCGCACCCTTGTTTTTCAGCCTGACTTCACCCAGGGCGGACGCGACTATCATGTTACGGTGGTCAGTCGCGATGCTGAGCATGAGGTAACACGCACTTTCACCCTCACCGTAAACGACACCATCGCTCCTCCTTGGCCGACGGTTGTTTCGACGGAGGACAAGGGTGACCATTTGCGGTTGAAGTTGGCGCAGACGACGGATGCCTATCTTGACAGCCCCGGTTATGCGGGTCGCAGCTTCGACGCCTTCGTAACGGTGCCCAAGCTGGCGAGCACCCAAAACCGCATGTCGGTTCGCGTCGACCTGCACGGGCTCGGCAGTTACCCGGAAGGTGGCGGAAGCGGGGTGGCTTTCGACGTCCTGCCTCATGACCCCCACAATACCTATTGGTGGGGTTACGCCGAGGGGTTGCCAGGAGGTAGCGCTGATGCTGGTGTGGTGCCCAACTACACCCAGCGTCGAGTGTTACACCTGCTGCAGTGGGTCCTCGAGACTTACCCTGGCGCGGACAGAGAACGCACCTATGTTACGGGTGGCTCCATGGGCGGCGCGGGTGCAAAGTTGCTGGGGCTGCTCTATGCGCGCCACTTCTGCTACGTCGAGGCGATCATTGGGCAGGCCATCCCCCGCAACCATCGTCCTTTGCGCGTGGCACAGTTGACTGGGCTTTTGGGAGCGCCTGACGCCAACCTGCCAGTTCGGTGGGGCACCACCCTCGGCGTGTGGG